>JANYAG010000237.1 GCA_025361465.1 Gemmatimonadota bacterium | reverse complement strand
CGCTGCCGGCACCCTCGCCGGCGCGTTCACCAACCTCACCGACGGGAGCTACGTCGAGGTACGCGAGTTCCTGGGCCGGACCTTCAGGATTCCGGAAAAGCGCCCGGCGTACCAGTGGAAGCTCACCGGCGAGCAGGCCGTCTACCTGGGTCACCCCGTCCTCCAGGCCAGGGCGAAGCAGGATAGCACCAGCCTCGAGGCGTGGTTCACGCCCGATATTCCGGTCTCGGCCGGACCGGGGCAGTATGGCGGGTTGCCGGGCTTGATCCTGACGCTCACCGTCGACTCGAACAAGGTCATTTACACGGCCACCGCCATCGACACCACGACCGCGACCGGCGCAATCAAGGTCCCCTCCGATGGGAGCAAGGTGACCCGCGCCGAGTACGATCGCATCGTCAAGGAAAAGCTGGATGAAATGGCCAAGTCCCGTCGCGGACGAGGGAACTAGATGGCCGCGCGTTCCAGGCTCCGCAGGGTCTCCGGCGTCGCGGCGGCCGTGGTGATGGTCGCTGCGCTCGCGCACCCGGCACCCGTCGCCGCGCAGCAATTCAATGTCACGGGCGTGGTCGTCGATTCCGCTCGGGCTCCCCGCCAGGGCGTGATGGTCGTCGCGCTCACGCGGAAGGATTCCGTGATCACGGTCTTCGCGACCACCACCGCGACCGGCCGCTTTGACCTCAAGCGCCTCGCCCCCGGCAACTACATCCTCCAGGTGACCGCGATCGGCTACAAGCCGATGCGACGCGACTTCACCATCACCAATGCCAACGTCGCGGCCGACACGGTCGTGATGCAGGCTGCCATCGTCAAGCTGAACGAGCTGGTGGCAACGGCCGAGCACGTCCCGATCGTCAACAAGCCCGACACGCTCGAGTACAACGCCGAGGCGTTCAAGACCCGCGTCAATGCAACGGTCGAGGAACTCCTCAAGCGCCTCCCCGGAGTGAGCGTGGACGCGGATGGGGGCATCAAGGCGCAGGGCCAGACCGTCCAGAAGGTGCTGGTCGATGGCAAGGAGTTCTTCGGCAACGACCCGAAGATGGCCACCAAGAATCTCCCTGCGGCCGCCGTCGACAAGGTCCAGGTCCTCGACAAGAAGTCCGACGCCGCGGAGTTCTCGGGGATCGACGACGGCCAGCAGCAGAAGACCATCAACCTCGTCCTCAAGCCCAACGCGCGCGTCGGCTATTTCGGGCGCTCGTCAGTCGGGGCCGGCCCCACGCCGGGAGGCGATGCCGCGTTCGCCGGATCGAAGGGCGACAATACGCCGTACTCAACGTCACTCAACATCAATCGCTTCACGCCGACGACACAGCTGTCGTTCATCGGCAGCCGCAACAACGTCGGCAACTCCGGCTTCTCGCTCGGGGCGCCGGTCATCATCGGTCGGGGCGGTAGTGCCGGTGGCGGCGGTGGCTACAGCGAGACGATGGCCCTCGGCGCCAACGGCAGCCAGCAGTTCGCGAACAACAGCTGGGTCCGCGGCAGCTACTTCCTGGGCACCAGCGACAACCGGCAGCAGAGCGTCACCGACGAGCAACTGCTGCAGGGCGTGAGCGTCTCGGCCAACCGGAACGCGACGGCGACCAGCTCCTCCAACAGTGTGTCGCACCGCCTCAATCTCAATGCCCAGGAGTCTTTCAGCACCTGGAGCCAGCTTCGCTTCCGCGGCAACGTCAGCGCCGGCCCCAACAATTCGGATAATATCTCGCAGCAGGAGACGCGGACCCCGAGCGGAGCCTTTCAGAACAGCGCCACGTCGGCTGTCTCGACCAATGCCGACAATCTGGGCGGCGATGGCCGCATTACCTACTCGCGCCGCTTCAACCAGGCCGGGCAGAATCTGGTCGCCGAGGTGTGGGGCAACCTGAGCAAACCGAAACAGCTCTCCACCCTGAACTCCAACTCCAGCCTGACCGACGGGGCAGGAGGCGTCACCACCCGCGCCGTCTCCCAGTCGCAGCGGCGCAACTCCCGGACATTCACCTCCGGCGAGCGGCTCGGGCTGACCAACCCGCTCGGGGGTGGCACGGTGCTCGAACTGTTCGGGCAGCACCGGGCGATCTCGGAGACGCAGCACTACGACGTGAACGACATCGTCGGCGGCACGTTGATACCGAACCTCGACCTGAGCCAGGCCTTCGAGCGGACCTACTCCTACCTGAACGGTGGCTCACGCCTCAGCCGCAACACCAAGTCGCTGCGGTGGGTCCTCGGCCTCGAAGTGCAGAAGTCGGACCTCCAGGGGACGATCATCAATCGGAACCAGTCGATCTCCAACGGCTTCACCAACCTGCTCCCCTCCGCAAACATGCGCTGGCAGGTCAACTCGGGAAGCAATGCCTCGGTCAATTACCAGACCTCGACCCGCGACCCCTCGCTCACCGAGCTGCAGCCGTTCGTCGACAACACCGACCCACTGCGGACATACTCCGGGAACCCCGACCTGACCCCGCAGTATCAGCACTCGCTGCGGACCGAGTTCCGCCGGTTCGACCAGTTCTCGTTCCAGAGCATCTATTTCTTCGCGAACATGGGCTACAACACCAACCAGATCGTGCAGTCGCGGGTCATCGACGCGCAGGGTCGCCAGACGGTGACCCCGATCAACCTCGGCGACGGGTGGAGCAGCAACATCGGCGGCAGCTACGGCTCGCCGGTGCGCGCCCTCGGCCTCCAGGCGGACCTCGACTACAGCTACAACCGGACCAGTGGCTCAGAACTGGTGAACCAGGTGGAGAATGTCAATCACACCACCAACCACAACGTGGGGATCCGGTTGCAGAATCGCACCAAACACCTGTTCGACGTGAGTGCCGGCGCACAGCTGGATTTCAACGCGGTCAAGTACTCGATCAACTCCCAGCTGAACCAGCACTACGTCAACCGGGTCTTCACCGGGAGCGGCACGTGGTACGTCAATGACGCGATCTCGGCCAATGCCTCCGGCACGTACACGATCTATGACCAGAACCTCTTCGGCCCCCGCGACAACATCTTCCTGCTCGGGGCGTCGGTGGGATACCAGTTCCTCGACAACCGGGCCGAGGTCCGGATCTCGGGCAACGACCTCCTGAACCAGAACAACGGCTTCTCGTTCTCGAGCACGAGCAGCTCGATCCGCGAGCAGCGCTCGGCAACCCTCGGCCGTCAGCTGATGATGCAGTTCAGCTACCAGCTCGGCTCCAATCTCTCGCCGGCAGGCGGCGCCCGCCATCGGTAGCAGTGGGCGTTGGGGGAGAAGCAATCGGGTGACCTTCCCCCCGAAAAGTAGGGCAGCTGGAAAGTAGAGTAGAATAGGCTTCGGCGGTCCCAGCCAGGAGGGGGGTCGATGAAGCGGTCGAAGTATTCCGAGGAGCAGATCGCCTACGCGTTGCGGCAGGCGGGACGGCGGTGGCGGATGTCTGCGCAGCTCGTTGCGGGATCTTCTGTGACTGGTCCTATTCCAAGATTTGCTCCATCGCAGTTTTCACCTGAGCTTTGTTGGACTATTCCGTCGTTACAAATTGGCCGTGGCATGATGCACCCCCATGATACGGTTTGCGATATTCCTCCAGCGTTGTACGGTGGTGACGGGTCGGTTGTGCTGATGCGGAAGCTTGCTGAACCTGGCGAAGTCATAAAGATGGTGTGGCCTTGTATCTCTGAATCTGACTTCTGCGGTACCTTCTGGATAGGGTGGTAACCTGTTGTGCCTTTGGGCTAACGAATCGTGCATACGCTGCGTGGTGCGCTCGCTCCATCCTGAGGCACCTTGTCCGCATCCAGTCCAGGGACACCTGATCCATTCAATTGTCTTCAGTAATCATGCCGTCACGCAGTTTTCGCCACCGCGGGGGGAAGGCGTGAAGGAACGGCATCCTGTCCCTTGGAGACCGTCCTTCCGCGGCGTTCAGCGTTGCGGTGCTCCGACACCGATCCGCCGGGCGTCGTAGGCCCAGTGCAGCAACGCCTGGCGCTGCCGGCGGCGGCACGAGAGATCACCGGGCCAGCAGTTCCGCCGCATCTGGGCCACGTGGCGCTGCATGGCGCGCCACCGCCGGATCTGGCGTTCGTCGTCCAGGCTCCGGCGGCCCATGAAGTAGCGACAGTACCACTGGAACCAGCCGCGCGGATCCTCATGGTAGATCCACCCGCGTCGTCGCCATTCGGCCAGCGACTGAGACGCGTTCACGCCGAAGAAGTTGAGCTCCGGATCGCGCCGCTCGCTGCACAACTTCGCGCGCCGGAACCAGGACGCCGGAAACTCGTCCCGGCAGTCCGTCATGTACTTCCCTCCGAACACGCCGAGCGCCAGCATCTGCGCCGGCGTGAGCTGCGGGCAGAAGTCGGGATCGAAGTTCCGCCCCATCGGCTCGGTCAGTTGGTAGCGATAGCCCCGCTGCATCCGGTCGCTGACGACCACGATCCGTGGCCTCGAGCGGCTCACCGCTCCGCCGTGCGCTGCACGCGCGCGATGTCGAACCCCTGCGCGGCCGCCGTGCCCAGCAGGCGATCGTACCTGGCCTGGTCGAGCTGCGGCTCCCGCGAAAGGACCCAGAGGTAGCGCCGGTCCGGCGTACCAACGAGCGCGACCCGGAAGCCCTCGGTCAGATCCAGCACCCAGTGGTCCGCCCACACAATGGGGACAAACGAGAAGAAGGCGGGAGCGAACCGGACCTTGAGTTGTGAGGCCGGTCCGCCTGAACTCGTGCTGCCGTCACAGTCCCGTCCTCCCAACTGAGTGAATGGCACCGCGGCTCTCCCGGCTGCTCGCCAACCATAATATATGGAATGGGGGCGGAGCTGTCAAGCTAATGTACTGGACAACGGCTTGACAACGGATGTACAACGACGTAGAGTTCCGTACCATGGCCAGATCGAAACCGACTGACGCCGCCCGGCACCCCATCGGGGTCGTCCGGGCGCGGACGGGACTCTCCGTCGAGGTGCTCCGAGCGTGGGAACGCCGCTACGCCGTCGTCCGTCCGATCCGGTCCGAGAACGGGCGCCGCCTCTATTCCGACGCGGACGTCGAGCGGCTTGGTCTGCTGCACCGTGCCGCGCGCGGCGGACGCTCGGTAGCGGCGCTGGCTTCGCTGTCCACTGGCGAGTTGCAACGGATGGTGGCTGAGGATGCCGAGCGCGCGAGCACCCGGCCCACGCTGCCCGGATCGTACCGGGAGCAGGCCATGGGGGCTGTGCGCGAGCTGGCGCCCGAGCGGCTCGAGTCGCTGCTGCGGCGGGCGCTCTTGTCGCTTGGCGCCGTCACGTTCCTGGAGGAGGTGGTTGGCCCGCTGCTGGTGGAGATCGGCGATGGGTGGCACGAGGGGCGGATCACGGTCGCACACGAGCACGCGGCGTCGGCCACGCTGCAGCAGCTCCTCGGCTGGCTGGCGCGCTCGCTGGAGGTGCCGGGGGATGCGCCTCGCGTCCTGCTGGCCACCCCGCGAGGCGAGCGGCACGCCTTCGGGGCGATGATGGCCGCGACTGCGGCCGCCCACGACGGGTGGCACGTGACGTGGCTCGGGTCCGACCTGCCGGCGGCCGAGATCGCGGCAGGCGCGGAGCAAGGGGGAGCGCGCGTCGTCGCGCTGAGCGCCGCGAGCGACGCGGCCGGCCTGGAGCGCGAACTTGGCGCACTGCGCGCGCTGCTGCCGCAGCACGTGCCGCTGCTGGTCGGGGGCGCGGGCGCCGCGACGCTGGCCGACGTGCCGGGTGTGACGAGAGTGCGGGACCTCGCTCATTGGCGGGCGCTGCTGGGTCCACACATGACATCGACCGACGACTGAGTTCATGAGAGATGGCATCGCCACGCCGGCGGTCGCCGTACGCGCGCCGTACTGGGTCCGGGCGCTGACGAAGTGGTTCGACCACGGCAAAGTGGCGCCGCACGCGGGTCCCCAGAATGCGGCCGACAAGCGCGTCGAATGGCTGCGGGTGCTGCCCTTCATCGGCATGCACGTCGCGTGCCTTGGCGTCTTCGTGGTCGGCTGGCAGCCCGGCGCGGTGACGGTGGCCGCCGTCCTGTATGTGGTGCGGATGTTCGCCGTCACCGGCTTCTATCACCGGTACTTCTCGCATCGGACGTTTCGAACCGGGCGCGTTGCGCAGTTCCTGTTTGCGCTGCTTGGCGCGAGTGCCACGCAGCGCGGTCCCCTGTGGTGGGCGGCGCACCACCGCAAGCACCATCGGCACTCGGACACGGAGCTCGACGTCCACTCGCCCCGCCAGCACGGATTCTGGTGGAGCCACATGGGGTGGATCACATCGGCCCGGAACTTCCCGACGGACTTCCGGGAAGTCCGCGACCTTACCCGGTATCCCGAGCTACGCTGGCTCGATCGCTACGACATTGCCGTGCCGGTGGCGCTCGCCGTCACCCTGTACGCCATCGGCGGGTGGCCCTGGCTGGTGTGGGGGTACTTCGTGAGCACCGTGATGCTGTTCCACTGCACGTGCTTCATCAACTCGCTGGCGCATCGCCTGGGCAGGCGCCGCTACGAGACTGACGACGACAGCCGCAACAGCCTCACGCTCGCGCTCATCACGCTCGGCGAGGGCTGGCACAACAACCACCATCGTTACCCGGGCGCCACGCGCCAGGGGTTCTTCTGGTGGGAGATCGACCTGACGTACTACGGACTCGTGGTGCTCAGCTGGCTCCGCGTCATCCGGGATCTGCATCCAGTGCCGCGCCGGCTCCTGGAGGCATAATGACGCGGATCGCCATCATCGGGAGCGGCGTGTCGGGGCTCGTCGCGGCGCACCGCCTCCACCGGGAGCACGAGGTGACGGTGTTCGAGGCGGACGATCGCATCGGCGGGCACGTCCATACGTGGACGGTGCGGTCCGGTGGACGGGACTACCAGGTGGATTCCGGATTCATCGTCTGCAACGAGCGAAACTACCCGAACTTCCTGGCGCTCCTGGCGGAGCTCGGGATTCGCACCCAGCCGAGCAGGATGAGCTTCAGCGTGCGCCACGACAGGGCCGGCCTCGAGTACAACGGCTCCAGCATGCGACAGCTCTTCGCGCAACCGCGCAACGCGGTGCGTCCGTCGTTTCTAAGGATGCTGGCGGACGTGCTCCGCTTCAACCGCGCGGCGCCGCGCGTCGTGCGCGCGGACGACGGAGGCCTCACGCTCGGCGCGCTGGTCGCCGGCGGCGGGTATTCCGCGACGTTCCGCGACTGGTACCTGGTGCCCATGGGTTCGGCGATCTGGTCCCTGCCGCCGGCGCGCGTGCTCGACATGCCGGCGCAGTTCTTCGTCGACTTCTTCAACAACCACGGCATGCTCACTGTGGACCACCGTCCCGTGTGGCGCGTGGTGGAGGGTGGGTCGTCACGCTACGTGGACGCGCTGACGGCGCGGCTGCGGAGCCGCATTCGCCTGCGGCACCGCGTGACGCGCATCGCGCGACACCACGACCACGTCGAGGTGGACGGCGAGCGGTTCGACCGCGTGGTACTGGCCTGCCACAGCGACCATGCTCTCGCGATGCTCGCCGATCCGTCGCGCGCCGAACGCGAGGTGCTGGGGGCGTTGCCATACCAGGCAAATGATGTGGTGCTCCACACCGACACGTCGATCCTGCCGTGCCGGCGCGCCGCGTGGGGCGCCTGGAACTACCGCGTGACCGACGCGCCAGACGCGCCCGCGGTCGTGACCTACAACATGAACATGCTCCAGTCGATCGACGCGCCCGAGACGTTCTGCGTGACGCTCAATGCGACGGAGGGCATCGACCCTGCCCGGGTGATCGGGCGGGTGACGTACCACCATCCGATCGTGACGCGGGCCGGCGTGGCGGCCCGCGCGCGGCGCGGTGAGGTGAGCGGACCCAACCGCACGCACTACTGCGGCGCGTACTGGGGCAATGGTTTCCACGAGGACGGCGTGGTGAGCGCGCTGGAAGTCGAACGCGAGATCGAGGCGGCCGAGCGCGCGCCAATGGCGGCGGCGTGAACAGCTGCGTCTACGAGGGTACGGTCCGGCACCGTCGGTTCACGCCGGTGGAGCACGACTTCCAGTACAAGCTGTTCATGCTGTACCTGGACCTGGACGAACTGCCAGGCGTTTTCGACGGGCGCTGGTTGTGGTCGGCCCGCCGGTTCGCGCCGGCACGGTTCCGCCGCGCCGACTACTTCGGGGACCCGGCCGTGCCGCTGGCCGACGCCGTGTGCGACTTCGTGGCCGCCCGCACCGGACAACGCCCCGCGGGGCCGATTCGCCTGCTCACGCACCTGCGGTACTGGGGATACATCCAGAATCCGGTGAGCTTCTACTACTGCTTCGATGCGACCGGATCGACGGTCGAGGCCATCGTTGCCGACATCACCAACACTCCGTGGAAGGAGCACCACGCGTATGTGGTTCACGCCACCCCTGGCGGCCGCTCGCATGGGGCCAGCTTCGACAAGGCGTTTCACGTGTCGCCCTTCATGCCGATGGACCAGCGGTACGAGTGGAACCTCACCACGCCAGGTGACCGGCTGCACGTGCACATGCAGAACCGCCGTGACGGCGCGCGCGTGTTCGACGCCACGCTGGCATTGAAGCGTGCGTCGATGACCGGTCCGGTATTGTCGCGCTGCCTGGCGCGGTATCCCTGGATGACCGCGTCGGTCGTGGGCGGCATCTACTGGCACGCCCTGCGGCTGTGGCTCCGCGGCGCCTCATTCCACCCGCATCCTGCCACGAGGAGAGCCAATGCCGCTTCTGTCGTCACTCGCTAGGCGAGCCACTCTTGGCCGGCTGTCGCAACTCAAGCACGGCCGCCTGATCATTCGCGAAGCGGGCGAATCCGTCTCCGCCGGCGATCCGTCCGCCGAGACGATTACGATCCACGTGCACGACGCCCGGTTCCACGAGTCCGTCGCCTTGGGTGGCGCGGTGGGCGCAGGCGAAGCGTACGCCGCCGGCTGGTGGTCAAGCGACGACCTGACGGGCGTGATCCGGCTGATGCTTCGCAACCGCGAGGCGCTGGACGACCTCGAGGGGGGAACCGCGTCGCTGACCGGGGGATTGCGTCGGCTGCTGCACCTGCTCAACGCGAACTCGCGCGGCGGGGCTCGGCGCAACATCCGCGCGCACTACGACCTCGGCAACGACTTCTTCTCGCAGTTCCTCGACGAGACGCTCACGTACTCGTGCGCCGTGTTCGACCGTCCGGACGCCACGCTGGCCGAAGCGTCGGTGGCCAAGTACGACCGCATCGCCAAGCTGCTGGACCTGCAGCCGTCGGACCATCTTCTCGAGATCGGCTCGGGTTGGGGCGGATTCGCAATGCATGCCGCGTCGCGCTATGGCTGCCGCGTCACCACGACGACCATCTCGTCCGCGCAGTTGTCTTTGGCTCGGCAGCGAGTGCAGGACGCGGGCCTTGGCCATCGCGTGACGGTGCAGGGGATGGACTACCGCGACCTTCGCGGCACGTACGACAAGCTCGCCTCCATCGAGATGATCGAGGCGATCGGCCACGAGCAGTACGAGACGTTTTACCGTCAGTGCGCCCAACTGATGGCGCTGCACGGGCGCGCCGTGATTCAGGCCATCACGATCGCGGAGGACCGCTACGAAGTGGCGCGGCGCGAAGTGGACTTCATCAAGCGCTACATCTTTCCGGGCAGTTGCATTCCCTCGCGCTCGGCGCTGGCCGCCGCGGCGGCGCGTACCGAACTCATGCTGGTGCAGACCGACGAGATCGGCCTCCACTACGCGGAGACGCTCCGGCGGTGGCGCGAGAACCTCTTTGCCAATCGCGACCGGATCAAGGTGCTCGGATACGACGACCGGTTCCTCCGCCTGTGGGAGTTCTACCTCTGCTACTGTGAAGGAGGATTCCTGGAGCGCGCCATCGGCACGGCGCAACTCGTGTACGCGCGCGACGCGGCGCACATGTCAGCGCCGCTGCCCGTTGCCGCCGTACCACCGGCACCCGTGGAGCGCGCCGCGTGACGATGACCGTGTCCTTCGTGGCAGCGGGTCTCCTGCTGCAGCTGGCCCAGTGGCTCGTGCAGCTCCGCACGCGCAACGCCGCCACGGTGGACGTGGGCTGGAGCGTCTTGGTGGCGGGCGGCGCCGCGCAGGCCGCGTTCCTTGGCGAGGGTGACGTCATGCGCCGGAGTGTCGTTGCGGTCCTCGCCGTGATCTGGGCGCTGCGGCTCGCAACATACCTCGTGCGCGACCGGGTGCTGGCGCGCGGACCGGAGGACGGGCGGTATCGCGAGTTGCGGGAACGCTGGGGCGGCGCCGCGGCGCGCAATGTCCTGGCGTTGTACCTCGCACAGGTCCCGGTTGCCGGGCTTTTCGTAATCCCGCTCGCGGCAGCGATGCGCGGTGGCGCGCCGGACGCGTGGTCTGTTGCCGGCATCGTGGTGTGGCTGATCGCCGTGGTGGGTGAGTGGATCGCCGATCGGCAGCTCGAGCGATTCCGCGGTGACGCGCGCAATCGCGGTGAGGTGTGTCGCGCTGGGCTGTGGCGCTTCTCGAGGCATCCGAACTACTTCTTCGAGTGGTTGCACTGGTGGGCGTACGTACTGATCGGACACGCAGCGCTGCTGACGCTGCTCGGCCCGGCCGCGATGCTGCTGTTCCTCTTTCGCCTCACGGGAATGCCCTACACGGAGCGACAAGCGCTCCGCAGTCGTGGCGACGCCTACCGGGCGTACCAGCGTACCACGAGCGCGTTCATTCCCTGGCCTCCCAGAGGAGTCACGAGCTGAGCATCAGCACGGCGCTCGCCGAGCGCGGGCTCGTTCCCACCCCGCTCGTGCGGCGGGTCATCCGGGCCCTGTGCGCTCAGCGGCTGCGCGAGGTGCGGGTGGCCGGCGGCCTCGAGCGGTTCCTCGAGCAGGTCGGCGGCTCGCGCATCGCCGAAGTGCCGCATCTCGCCAACGTGCAGCACTACGAGGTGCCAAGCGACTTCTTCGCGCTCGTGCTCGGGCGGCACCGGAAGTACTCGGGCGCCGTCTGGCCGGCCGGGGTGCGCACGCTGGATGACGCCGAGGACGCCATGCTGGCGCTCACCTGCGAGCGGGCCGGGCTGGAAGACGGACAGGACATTCTGGAGCTCGGCTGCGGGTGGGGCTCGCTGTCGCTGTACATGGCGCGCCGCTATCCCGCGTCGCGGATCACGGCGGTCTCGAATTCGAGGACGCAGCGCGCCTACCTCGAGTCGCTCGGCGTCCCCAACCTCGAGGTGCGCACGGCCGACATGAACGGGTTCGACCCTGGCCAGCAGTTCGACCGTATCGTGAGCGTCGAGATGTTCGAGCACATGCGCGACTGGCGTCGGCTGCTCGATCGGGTGTCGGGCTGGCTGCGCGAGGACGGGCGGCTCTTCATTCACGTGTTCTGCCACGCGTCGCACGCGTACGCAATCGAGGCGGAGGGCGACGACAACTGGATGGGGCGTCACTTCTTCAGCGGAGGCATCATGCCCAGCCACGGCCTGCTCGCCGACGTCGCACCCTCCGACCTCCAGCTGGAGGCCGACTGGTGGCTCGACGGCACCCACTATCAACGGACGGCCGCCGCGTGGCGCGAGAATCTGGAAGCGCGGCGCGGCGACGTGCTGCGCGTGCTGCGGACACACTACGGCGACCGGGCGAACGTCTGGTACCACCGCTAGCGGCTCTTCTTCCTGGCGTGCGAGGAGCTGTTCGGGTACGCGGGTGGCCGGGAGTGGGGCGTGGGGCACTATCGCCTGCGGCGGGCCGCTGCGCCGGCGCCGGAATGATGTACCGCCTGCATCACCGGCAGGTGGTGGGCGGCGACCTCGCGGACGTCTTCGGCTTCTTCAGGTCGCCGTTCAACCTGGAGGCCATCACGCCGCCGTGGCTTGGCTTCCGCGTGCTCCACGCGTCGGACCTGGAGGTGCGCGAGGGCACGCGCATCGCGTACCGCCTGCGGTTGTACGGCCTCCCGTTCCGGTGGGAATCGCGGATCACCGAGTACAGCGAGAACGCGATGTTCGCGGACGAGCAGCTCGTCGGTCCCTACCGGCACTGGTGCCACCGGCACCTGTTCCGCCTGGTGCCCGGCGGTGTGGCGATCGAGGACGTGGTGGAGTACCAGCTGCCGTTCGGCCCGCTGGGGCGCTTCGCGCACGCGGCGTTCGTGCGCCGCCAGCTGGGGCGGATCTTCGACTATCGCGCGCGCGTGATCCGCGTGCGGTTTTCACTTCAACCGGCCCGTGAGGGCCAGAAGGTGCCTGCGTGACGACGCTCAATTTTCTGAAGATGTACGCGGTCGGCGTGGTGACGTGCTTCGCCGTCGATCTCGTGTGGCTCGGTGTGGTGGCCAAGGGCTTCTACCAGCGGCAGATGGGCCACCTCATGCGGCCCGACGTCCAGTGGCTGCCCGCGGTGGCGTTCTATCTCATTTATGTCGCCGCGCTCGTGGTCTTCGTGGCCGGGCCGGCGATCGAGCGCCAGTCCGTCGGGCGCGCGATCGGATACGGCGCGTTCTTCGGCCTCGCGGCGTATGCGGCGTTCGACCTGACGGGCCTGGCGCTGCTCAAGGAGTTCCCCATGGCGGCCGCGCTGACGGACCTGGCGTGGGGCGCGTTCCTGTCGGCGACGGTGAGCGCGGTGGTGGTGCTGAGCGCGAGGGCCTGGGCGTGACGATTCGCTCGCTTGCCGTCCTGATCGCGGCCGTGCTGCTGCCGCTCGTGGTGGGCGTTTGGGGGTCCTTCTCCACGATGGATTCGGTGCGCACCTGGTATCCCACGCTGGTACGGCCGTCCTTCGCGCCTCCCGCATCGGTGTTCGGCCCGGTATGGACGACGCTCTACGTGATGATGGGCGTGGCCAGCTGGCTCGTGTGGCGTCAGGGATTCGTGCGGCCGGAGGTGCAGGGCGCGCTGGCGTTCTATGGCATCCAGCTCGTGTTCAACCTGGCGTGGTCGTGGCTCTTCTTCGGGCTGCAGCAGCCGCTCGTGGCGTTGCTCGAGATCATGGTGCTCCTCACGCTCATTGCGGTTACGGCGTTCCGTTTCCGTCCGGTGTCGCGCACCGCCGCTATTCTCATGCTGCCGTACCTGGCCTGGGTGACATTTGCGACCGTGCTGAACGCAGGGTTCTGGTGGCTCAATCGGTGAGTTGGGGGTCGGAGCACGGGACACCGTGAACGTGCGCCAACTCGCAAAGGAGCAAGTGCGTGACGGGTGTTGGAACGCGGTCGCGGCCTAACGCCCTGCGCTTCTGCGGTAGGGCCAGCATCGGAACGCCTCATGGCGACCAAAGCGTGGAGAGGTGGACCTGAAGCTGGCGCAGGTCGGGCCATCCGTACATCCCCTCGAACTTGCCGTGCTCATCCAGTTGGCGTTCGCCGCCGAGTTGATCGTAGAACCTGCACGCCGGTTCGTTGTCCGCCTCCGTGAACAGCGCCATTGAGGTCAAGCCGTGGTTCAGGAGCCGCTCAACGGCGGCGGCAACCATGCGTGTCCCAAGTCCGCGGCGCTGGTAGTCACGGAGCAGATAGATCTTGTTCAATCGCGCCGCCCACCGTGGATTGTCCTTCGTCGGGTGGCAACAGATAAACCCCACCGGATGCCGGGGCGCTGTCTCCAGGAGGAGCACAAAGTGTGTCGCATCACTTTCGGCGAGCTTGTCGCCCCACTGCCACTCGCGAGTGGCGACCGTTGGGCCCGAGCCGAGCGGTCCGACGTGTGTTTCGTTGAAGGTACGAACGTGAAGTTCGGCGAGCGGACGCAGATCATCAAACGTGGCCTCGCGCAATACCAGCTCGTCGACAGGCACGGGTGTGGCGGGGCGATGCGACCCCTTCCGGACAAGACGAGCGAATCGGCGGATGATATGGCGCAGGTACAAGCTACGACTCCTCGATATATGCGTCGTCCGGGCCCGACCAGCCCGCGGGTATTGTGCGTTTCGGTCGACAATTGCCAGCAGATCGTCTGCTATGCCGCATTATGGGCTTTCTCCAGTGCCGCCACGTCGAGCTTCACCATGGTCATCATGGCGTCCATGACAGCCTGTACCTTTCTCGGGTTCTTGTCGGCGATCAGTTCCATGAAACGCCTCGGCACGATTTGCCAGGTGACCCCGAACGGATCGGTAATCCATCCGCATTGCGATGGAGTTGCGCCCGCGCTGACGAGCTTGTTCCAGAATTCGTCAACCTCCCCCTGATCCGTGCAGTTCACGAAGAGCGAGATGCCCTCAGAGAACTTGAAGTACGGGCCCCCGTTGAACCCCATGAAGAACTGACCACCAACGACGAACTCGGCAGAAGTGATTGGGCCGTCCTTGCCAGTCCGGGCAACAGTCTTGATCTCGGAGTCTGGGAACGTGGCGGTATAGAACGCGATTGCAGCTTCGAGTTGGTCATCGAACATCAGGAACGGTGTCACCTTGTTCATCTGTGTGTCTCCACTCTTCAGGCTGTCGCCGTCGTGGCCCACTTGGGGCCTAGCGCCTCTTTCCCCCGACACCAGGCAAGGCGGTGACCTGCTTCATCCACGCCGTGATCTGGCGTTCGTCGATGTCCTTCACGGCGTTGAGTTCCACGCCCCGCGTCGCCTTGCCCATCGCCACCGGCGTCACTGGGGGCACCGGCTTGAGCGCCGCGCCGTTTACGAACATGAGCTTGACGTGGCCGCGGAATCCACCGCAACAGAAGCACCAGCCGTCGCCGACGCCATAGTAGGACAGGCCCCATTTCACGGAGCGCTGCAGGCCGGGAAGCGCCTTGGCCGCAATGGCATCAACCCGTTTTGCGATGCCCCGCTGCGGCTGCGGCAGACTGGCGATGTAGGCGAAGACCGGCTTGTCGCCGGCCGCGGCCTTCGCCGGGCTTGCCTTGCCGGTCACCATGGATTTCGGCAGCGGCGTGGCCGCCTTGCCTGGTGCCGCCGAGCGCGGGGTGGGCTTCCGGCCTGCGGGCTCGAGAGTCTTGTCTGTCTTGCGGGCTGGCATGCTGGTCTCCTGTACCTTGGAAAGGAGTCCGCCGAACGCCCTGCGTGTCAGGCCTCGTCGGCAGCAAGCGCCAGCGAGGTGCCGCTCAGCGGGTGAGGACCGGCAGGTATGCCTGCCAAGGCCCGACGTCCGCTCGATATTGCCTCGCCATGACGCGCGCGACCTGGGCCAGGTGGCCGAGGTCATGGACCACCCAGGTCGCCAAGAGTTGTTCCAGTGTCACTTGCCCGAACTCCGGGTGCTCGCCCGTGAGCCGTAGCTGCTCAGACGTGAGGCGCCACGTTGCGAGTTCGGCCAGATTCTGCCTTCGGAGATCGGTGAACCTCTCCAGTAACTCAGGCAGCGGCCGGCCCTTCAAGCGAGAGATGGTTCCGATTCGGTCGAAGCGTGCGAAACGCCGATCCGGACCCTTGGCAAGTATGATCCGCGCCCGGACGATCCAGTCGGTCTCCTCGCCGCCGATGAGATGCGCCACCACATCCGATGGACTCCAGGTGTCTGGCCCTTCGGTAGCCTGAAGCCAAGGCACCGGCAGCCCCGCGAGGAACTCCCGCAAGACACGCGGTGTGCGCTCGAGAACGGCTACCGCTTGTGCCAGGTCAAAAGTCATGGTGACCCTTCCCCACGAAGTGAGTCTGCCAAAGATCTTGTCTTCGCCTGGGCGATCTGCAAGCACCCGGGCAACACCTCAAGCCTTGACGACGAGGTCGATCTCGACGCACGCCCCAAGCGGGAGCACGGCGGCCCCAATTGTCGTGCGGGCGGGAAAGGGCTGACTGAAATGTGTTGCGTAGATGCCGTTCATTGCGGCGAAATCACTCATGTTCGTGAGAAAGACACCGGCGCGCACCACATCGTCGAAACTCTTGCCGGCCGCTTTGAGAACCGCCGAGAGATTCTGGAAGACGCGTTCCGTCTCCGGCACAATGCCCCCCTCGACGATCTTGCCAGTGGCCGGGTCTTGGGCGACCTGTCCGCTGAAGAAGAGGAAACCGCGCATTCATATACTAAGTGCAACAATCCAGAGCAGAGGAAGCGGTGATCTGACGGCTAGTAGACTTCTCTGTCCGCCAAGACAAGGAAGTTGACCATGAGCTACCACCAGATCACCGCCGCGGAACGCTACACCCTGAGTGTGCTCCGGCGACAGGGGCTCACCGCCGCGGCCATCGCCCGCGTGATGGGCCGTCACCGCAGCACCATCGGGCGCGAGGTACGCCGCAATCGTTCGACCAGTGACGGCACCTACCGGATCGATCTCGCCGATTGGTATGCTCGGGGGCGACGGTCCCACTCCCGCCGGAATGGGCGCTTCGGGCCCGCGGCCTGGGCGCTGGTCCGCGCGCGGCTCGCCGACCAGTGGAGCCCGGAACAGATCGCCGGGCGCTTGGAGCGTGAGGGGCGACTCTCGATCAGTCACGAGGCGATCTATCGCTACATCTGGGGCGACCGCGCCGAGGGTGGCACGCTCTACCAGCACCTGCGCGGAACTCGCAAGCAGCGCCGCAAACGCTACGGGCGCTACGGCAGCTGCGGGCGCCTCGCCGGGAAGCGGACGATCCTGGAGCGACCCGCGCTGGTCGAAGGCCGCACCCAGGTCGGCCACTGGGAAGGCGACACCGTCCTCGGCGCGGGACAAGCAGGCCCCTGTGTCCTGACGCTGGTGGAACGGAAGACGGGCTTTCTGGTGCTCGGCCAGCTCCGCCAGCGCTCGACCACCGCGGTGACGCGGCGCGCGACGCAGTTAATTCACCGGGAAGTCCGTCCAGTGCGCACCATCACCGTGGACAACGGGACCGAGTTCCATGACTACGCCGCGATCGAACACCAGACGGCCACGCGCTTCTACTCCGCCACGCCCCATCACAGCTGGGAGCGCGGAACCAAC
>JANYAG010000178.1 GCA_025361465.1 Gemmatimonadota bacterium | reverse complement strand
TGATCAACTACCGCGTCGACAACATGTCGGAACTGCTCGCCAACCTTCGCGCGGCGGGCGTCGAGATTCTCCAGGGTCCCGACTCCGACGACAACGGCACCTTCGCCTGGATCCAGGATCCCGACGGCAACAAGGTGGAGTTGTGGCAGCCGAAGCAGCACACGACCGGATGAACGACCGACTCGAGGCCTTTTGCGACGGCGTGTTTGCCGTTGCGCTGCTGCTCTCCTTGGCGGGATCCTGATCACCTGGATCAATCACCACAATACGCTCAAGCTGGTGAACCAGAACTCGGCCGCCTTCCTCTACGCCAACGGCTACGGCGCGATCGCTCTCTACGTCGGGCTTGGTGTCCTGGCCCTCTGGCTGCCACGGCCCGTCGCGATCCTCACCGCCCTCTCGTGGCTGCTCTGGCTGGTGATGAGCCTGCGGCAGCCGCGGGGGAAAGTGGGCAACATCTGAGGAGGTTTGCATGTCCAATACCAGAATTGCGGTGACGCTGAATGTCTCCGTGCTGCATCGCCTCGATCGCGTGGTCCATCGTGGCCTCTTCCCGAATCGCAACCAGGCCATCGAAGCCGCTGTCGTTGAAAACCTCGACCGGCTGAAACAGCGCCGGCTGGCGACCGAGTGCGCCAAGCTCAACCAGATTGAGGAGCAGACATGGGCTGAGCGCGGTTTGCCTCGGCGCTCCCATTGGCATCGTGGGTGAGGACCAGACCCTTCCATGCGCCTCTGGTCGCTCCATCCCAAGTATCTCGATCCGCAGGGACTGGTGGCGCTCTGGCGCGAGGCGCTGCTGGCCAAGGCGGTGCTGCGGGGCGAAACGCGGGGCTACCGTCACCATCCCCAACTCGAACGCTTCAAGGCCCACCCGCAGCCGCGCTCGGCGATCAACTGCTACCTCGCCGCGATTCATGATGAGGCCACCCGGCGGGGCTACCACTTCGACCGGTCGAAAGTCGGGCCAGTGCGAGTCGTTGCCTCGATCGTGGTAAGCTCGCGCCAACTCGCCCATGAGTGGCAGCACCTGCGGCACAAGTTGCGGAAGCGCCATCGTGTCACGCTGGCGCAGTGGCAGGATGTGGTGCGTCCCGCCTGTCATCCGCTGTTCCGTTGTCAACCGGGCCCCATCGCGCCGTGGGAGAGGGTGCCGCGCTAGCGCGCACCGACCCGTAGGGCGTTGGTGTCCTTCCTGAGGCGCGCGCGGGCGCCACCACAGACCAGGTCGCAAAGCGAGAAGACATCCGGGTCGTCGACCCGGTAGAAGACGTGCGTCCCCTCCTTGCGCCGGGCCACGAAGCCGAGCCGGTGCAGCAGGGTCAGGTGCTTGGAGATGTTGGCCTGGGTGGCGCCGGTGGCCGCCACCAGGTCGCCGACGGTGCGTTCCCGCTGCCGCAGCGCATCGAGAATGCGAATGCGCATTGGCTCGCCCAGCACCCGGAAGCGCTCCGCCACGATGTCCATCAGTTCCGGGGTCAACTTGGCCATGGGTCCCTCCTGGAGTGCCGAAAGCTACTGCCGCGACTGCCTGGTTGACAATATAACCATATGGCTATATAGTTGACAATATGTCAACCCCTTTCCGCTGGATTCGCGGCCTCGCGCTGCTGGCCCTGGCCCCCTCGCTGTCGGCCCAGGCGCCGCTCTCGCTGGGCGAGGCGTTCCGCCGGGCCGATGTGCTGGGCTATGGCAACCGGGTCGCCAGCGCCACCGCCCGGGCGGCCGATGCCCGTGCCGCCGCCACGCTGCGCGGCATCCTGCCGACTGTTCGCGCCGAGGCGGGGTGGGTCCGCTCGACCGACCCGCTGGCCACGTTCGGCTTCCTGATGCGGCAACGTCTGGTGACACCGCAGGCGTTCGACCCCGCGTCGCTCAACTTCCCGGCGGCGCGGAGCGACGTCGGCACCGGCGTAGTGCTTGAGGCACCGTTGCTGAATGTCGACGCCTGGGCCGGACGCTCGGCCGCCGGCCATGCCGCCGCCGCGGCGGGTGCCAGCGCCGAATGGGTGGCAACCGGCAGCCGTCTCGATGTGGTGCGCGCCTATTTCGGCGCGGTGCTCGCCACCGAGCAGGTGGCGACGCTTGAGGCGGCCAACATCGCGGCGCGCTCGCATGTGCGCCAGGCAGAGTCCGCGGTGGCCAACGGGATCGTCACCCGATCGGATGCCCTGCTCGCCTCGGTCAAGCAAGGTGAAGTTGAAACCCAGCTGGTCGCTGCCCGCGGTCAGGCCGCCTTGTCACGGCTGCAGTTGGCGCTCCTGCTCGGCAGCCCGAACGACACCGGCTTCACGCTTCCCGTCGTGGTGCCTCGTCACATGGACGGGGCAGGCGACACCGCGACACCAGCCGCCCGTGCTGATGTGCGCATGGCAGAGGCCGGCGTGGCCGCGGCGACCGCGGCACGTCGCGCGGCGGATGCCGCCCTGCTGCCGCGAGTCAACGGCTTCGCACGCTACGACTGGCACGATCCGCGGGCGCTGGCGGGAGGCCCGTCGATGTGGACGGTTGGCGTGATGGCCTCCTGGTCACCGTTCTCGGGCGGTGCCGAACTGGCCGCCCGCCGGAACGCCGCCGCTGATGTGCAAGCGGCCCGCGCCGGGAGCGAAGCGGTGCGCGCCGGGGCGACGCTCGAGGTGCAGGCAGCGGACATTGCAGTCACGGTGGCGACCCGGGCATTGGCGATTGCCAGCGACGCCGTCACGCAGGCCACCGAGGCACATCGCATTGTCGGGCGGAAGTACGACGGCGGGCTCGCGGCGGTGACGGAGTTGCTCGATGCCCAGGCGACCGAACTTGGGGTTCGCCTCGCCGAAGCGAAAGCGCGATACGACCTGCTGGTCGCCCACGCAATGCAGGTCCGCGCCCATGGAACAGACCTGACCACCATGGCGGTCGCGCTCGACGCCGCCGACGGAATCCGGGAGTGATGATGCCACGTGGACGAGCGGGAATGCTGCTGCTGGTGAGCGCCACCATCGCCGGGTGCGGCGGGAGCAAGGAACCCAAGCCGGTCGCGCCGCCACCAGTGACGGGACAAGCCGTCGCGGTGACCGACACTATCCGTCCCGACTACTTCGAAGCGACGGGCGTCGCCGATCCGGTCGAGCGGGCGACCCTCAGCACGCGCCTGATGGCGACGATCACCGCGGTGATCCCGCTGGAAGGCGCACCGGTCCACCGCGGCGACGTGCTGGTGCGTCTCGATGCCAGTGACCTCGACGCCAAGCGGAAGCAGGTCGCTGCTGGCGTGGCCGAAGCCACCGCCATGCACGATCTCGCGGCCGTCACCGCGTCCCGGATGCGCGCCCTCTACGCCGACAGTGCCGCGCCCAAGGCGCAACTCGACGCGGCAACGGCTGGCCTGGCCCGGGCAACGTCGGGGCTGGCTGCTGCCCAGGCCGCGGCCGCCGAACTGGAAGCGAGCGCCACGTACGCCGAGGTGCGGGCACCGTTCGACGGGATCGTCACCCACCGCTTCGTCGATGTCGGAGCGTTTGCCGCGCCGGGTGCACCGCTCCTCATGGTGGAGGCAAGCGATCGCCTGCGCATCTCGGCGGCGATCCCTGCCGCCCTCGCCCGCGGGATGGCAAAGGGGGGCCGCATCCAGGCCCGGCTCGAGAGCGTGGCCGCGGAGGCGACGATCGAAGGTGTCGTTCCCAGCGGTGGCAACCTCTACATGGTCAACGCCATCGTCGCGAACGGTGGCGGCAAGTTCCTCGCCGGAAGTGCGGCAACGCTGCTGGTGACGACCGGGACTCGTCATGTGGTGCTGGTGCCGACGGCGTCACTGGTGCGGCAGGGCGATCTGGTTGGCGTTCGGCGCCGGATGCACGGCACGGCCGAACTCACCTGGCTTCGCATCGGCGGCGTGGTGGGTGATCGCACCGAAGTGCTGTCGGGTCTTGGCGCGGGCGATTCGGTGCTGGTGCCCTCGGCAGGAGCGCGGTGATGGGGATCGCCGGCCGAATTGCCGGGGCGTGGCTCCATTCCAAGTTGACGCCACTGGTGGCCATTGCGGCGCTTTCGCTGGGCGCGCTGGCGATCGTTGCCACGCCGCGCGAGGAAGAGCCGCAGATCTCCGTCCCGATGATCGACGTGACGGCGATGCTGCCCGGTGCGGGACCGGCGGAAATTGAGCAGCAACTGGTGCGCCCGATCGAACAGCGGATGCGGGAGATTCCGGGGGTCGAATACGTCTACGGTCATGCCGGCGATGGCTTCGCGATGGTGACGGTTCGCTTTGCGGTGGGGCAGGACCTCGAACGCAGTGTCACCGCGGTGCACGTCAAGTTGCAGGCCGCGATGGTCGAGGCGCCCCCGGGGACGCCGACACCGCTGGTGACACCCCATGGCATCGACGATGTCCCGGTCCTGACGCTGACGCTGCACGGCGGCGGGCTCGATGCCGACGCGCTCCGCCGGATTGCCCGCCAGGTCGAGGACGAAGTGCGCACGGTCCCCGATGTCGCGCACACCTTCCTGACCGGCGGCGAGGCGCCGACGCTGCGGGTCGAGCTCGATCCGGCGCGCCTGGCCGCGAGTGGCGTGACACCCGGCGAAGTGGCGCTGGCGCTGCGCAGCGCCACCGCTCGGCTGCAGGCGGGCGAATTTGCCACCGGCGATCAGGTCTGGCTGGTGAGCGCCGGTGCACCGATCACCTCGGCGGAGGATGCGCGACGAGTGGTCGTGGGTCTGCGGAATGGCGGGCCTGTCTATCTCGGTGGCGTCGCGACGGTGACTGAGGGCCCTGCTGAACGGGGGAATTACGTCGAGCAGGTTGGCAGCAGTGGTGCGGAGCCGGCGGTTACACTGGCGATTGCCAAGCGCCCTGGATCCAATGCGACCCACCTGGCCGAACAGGTCATGAAGCGGGTGGACGCGGCTCGTGGTCGGCTGGTGCCCGAGCGTGTCACCATCGAGGTGACGCGGAACTACGGCGCCACGGCGGCGGACAAGGCGAGTGAGTTGATGCTCCACCTGCTGATCGCCACCCTCTCGGTGACCGCACTGATCTGGGTCTTCCTGGGCATGCGCGAGGCGCTGGTGGTGCTCGTGGCGGTGCCGGTGACACTCGCCCTCACGCTCTTCACCTACTACATCCTGGGCTACACCCTCAACCGCATCACCCTCTTCGCGCTGATCTTCTCGATCGGCATCCTGGTCGATGACGCGATCGTGGTGGTCGAGAACATCTATCGTCATCTCGCCAAGGGCGGCACCACACCCGAACAAGCGGCCATCGAAGGCGTCGATGAAGTCGGCAATCCGACCATCCTCGCCACCTTCACCGTGATCGCGGCGATCCTCCCGATGGCGTTCGTGTCGGGGATGATGGGTCCCTACATGCGGCCGATCCCGATCGGCGCGTCGGCGGCGATGCTCGCGTCGCTGGCGGTGGCGTTCATCGTGACGCCGTACCTCGCGCTTCGGCTGCTGCGTGGACATGTGAAGGTTGCGCCGGCCGGCGGCATCGAGTCGAAACCGGTGACCACGGGTTGGTATGCACGGCTGATGGGTGTGCTGCTCACCAACCCGAAGCGGCGCCGGATGGTTTACGCCGGCACCGGTCTGTTGCTGCTCGGTTCGGTGGCGTTGCTGGGATTGCGGCTGGTGCAGGTCAAGATGCTGCCGTTCGACAACAAGAACGAATTCCAAGTCGTGCTCGACTTGCCCGAAGGGACGACGCTCGAGACGACGCACGCCGCCGCAAAGGAGGTCGCGGTCGCCCTGCGCCAGGTGCCCGAGGTGCGCAGCACGCAGGTGTACGCGGGCACGGCGGCGCCGTTCAACTTCAATGGCCTGGTGCGGCATTACTTCCTGCGCCAGGGCGCCAACGTCGCCGACGTGCAGGTGAACCTCGCCCCCAAGGGGGAGCGCAAGCGGCAGAGCCATGGCATCGCGGTCGCGGTGCGGCCGATCGTCGATTCGATCGCGCAGCGATACCACGCGCGCGCCAAGATCGCCGAGATTCCGCCGGGACCGCCGGTGTTGAGCACGCTGGTCGCCGAGGTCTATGGCCCGGATGACAGCACTCGTCTCCTGGCGGCCGAACGGGTGCGCGCGGTGATGGAAGCGACCCCCGGAGTCGTCGATGTCGATTGGACCGTCGAAGCACCCGAGGGACGGCTGGCGCTGCGAGTCGATCGGACCCTGGCCGGTGGTGCCGGCATCGGTGTCGACCAGGTGACGCAGGTGCTGGCGATGGGCCTTTCTGGCGCCCCGGTGGCGCAGCTCACCCGGCCGCTCGCGAGTGAACCGGTGGCGATCACGCCGCGGCTTCCCTTCGAGCGTCGTTCCTCGCTCGGAGCGCTGCTCTCGCTGCCGGTGGCCACGCCCACTGGTCCGATGCCACTCGGGCGGTTCGTGCATGTCGACACCACCACCCGCGAAACGAGCCGCGAACAGAAGAACCTGCGGCCGGTGATCTACGTCACCGCCGACGTCGCCGGGTCGATCGAATCGCCGGTCTACGCCATCATGGCAATGAACCGGGCCCTCGACAGCATTCGCGTCAACGGCGCGGAGATCAAGCGGTACAACGCGGTGCAGCCCGAACAACTCGATGAAGTGGCGCTCAAGTGGGACGGCGAATGGCAGGTGACCATCGAGGTGTTCCGCGACTTGGGCCTGGCATTCGCCGTGGTGCTGCTGTTGATCTACCTCCTGGTGGTGGGATGGTTCCAGTCCTACACCATTCCGCTGGTGATCATGGCGCCGATTCCGCTCACCCTGATCGGCATCCTGCCGGGCCACGCGATCACCGGGGCCTACATCCCCGCCACGTCGATGATCGGGATGATTGCCCTCGCGGGCATCATCGTGCGCAACTCGATCCTGCTGGTGGACTTCATCCAGCTTGCGGAGGAGCGGGGCACCTCGCTGGCCGACGCGGTGATCGAAGCGGGAACAGTCCGCTTCCGGCCAATCGCGCTCACCGCCGCGGCCGTGGTCGCGGGCGGACTGGTGATGGTGCTCGACCCGATCTTCCAGGGGCTGGCCGTGGCGCTGATGAGCGGCGCGGTGGTGGCCACGGCCCTGACGATGGTGATCGTGCCGCTGCTCTACTGGGAACTTCGTCGTCGTCGCGGGGAGGTGTCGCCATGAAGCTGGTCCTCTTTCTCCATGCCGGGCCCGTCGGCGAGCGCCTCCATCAGGTCGCC
>JANYAG010000071.1 GCA_025361465.1 Gemmatimonadota bacterium | reverse complement strand
AAAGGCAATCGGCCGCAGCAGCAGCAAGGTGAGCGCGCGCGTGCTGCCGATCACCCGGTCGAGCCGCTCGAGAAAGGCGAGCGCGACGTAGCCGGTGAAGGGCATCACCACCAGGGAGAGCATCGCCCATTCGGCATCGAGGACGCGATCCACCACGAGCGCGACCAGGATCCAGGTCAGCGGAAACACGGTGGCCGCCGCGAAGATCTTGGAGGTGGCGATGACATCACGATCCTTGGCAAACCGGGTGGCCAAGGGACCGATCAGGTGGTAGGCAGGAAAGTGGATCACGATGCCGATGAGGGCCAGCGGCAGCATGATGACGAACAGGACGATGGCCTGGATCGCGTAGCGGAACACCCGCAGTCCGTCGACGCGTCCCGGCGCGACGCTCTCCGGCGCGAGTCCCGCGGCGGCGAGCTTCGCCTCATAGCGTTCGACCATGCCCTGCATTGCCGCGAGGCGCTCGGGGGCGCGGTCGCGCAACGCCGCGTACCCCGCCAGGAAGCGCTGGCGCATCTCGAACTGGTCGACCAGTTCGCGGTGCGGCCCCTCGGTGTCTCCCGAGGCGTGGATTCGCTGCGCCCGGGTGATCAGCGCCAGCGCCTCATGCTGGTCCGCCTGCAGGGTGACGTCGGCCAGTGCGGCGGTGAGTCGCGCGGTGAGTTCGTGCACCGGTCCCGCGGGCGGCTCGCCGTCGGCGTCGAGTGGCACCACCGGCACGGTGATCGGAGTCCCGAAGTACACCAGCGCCGAGCTGCGGAAGGTGGCCTTGGCGGTGTAGTAGAGGCCGGTCGGGATGATCTGCACCGGCCGATCCGCCGGCCCCATCGCCGTGGCGCCAAGCGCCATGCGCGCCGCGCCGGTCTTGAAGGGGCGCAGTTGCGGGTCGTTGTGCGACACCCCTTCGGGGAAGATCGCCACCGCCCCGCCGCGCGCCAGCAGGGTGTGCACGCGGGTGAAGGTCTCGTGATTGCGCGACATGTCGGCGGCGTCCTGCTTGCGGTACACCGGGATGGCGCCGGCCCAGCGCACCAGCCGGCCGATGATCGGCATCCGGAAGAGCGGTTCCTTGGCGAGGAAGACCACCTCGCGTGGAGCGAACGCCATCAGGAAGAGCGGATCAACCAGCGAGTTGGGGTGATTGGGCGCAAAGATCACCGGCGCATCGCGCGGGA
Organism: Gemmatimonadota bacterium; assembly: GCA_025361465.1. Classification (GTDB taxonomy): domain Bacteria; phylum Gemmatimonadota; class Gemmatimonadetes; order Gemmatimonadales; family GWC2-71-9; genus Palsa-1233. The sequence goes on along the minus strand of JANYAG010000071.1, from coordinate 6,681 downwards.
TGTCCTCGAGCCCCGCGATGCTGACGCGGCGGAAGAAGATCCGCAGGACCAGCGCGGCAAGACGGCGAAGGAAGTTCATCCGGCGGCAGTCACCTTCGCCCGTGAGGACCAGAGCGCCGTGGCCATCCAGATGATTCCCGCGAGCATGATGGACGGCGGCACGAACATGAGGAGACTGTGCTGCAGGGACGCCGCATTGTCCCCCTGCGCGAAGGACACATTGCCGATCAGGATCGGTGAGGGAACATCGCCGAGCAGGTGAATCATCAGGATGCTGAACGCCATGGCGGTCGCCCGCTGGGTCGGGATGACCGCGTTGAGGATGGCGGAATTGACCGGACCGGTTGACGCGAACAGGAGCAACTGCACGGCGAAGAACGTCCACAGCATCGTCGTGCGGTCGGTGATGGTGAGTGCGGCGTACGCGAGCGGCGCCGCGATCAATGTCGTCACGCCGGCGAGGTAGAGATACGCGCGCGGCGTATGTCGCAGCAATCGGTCACCGAGCCATCCTCCGGCCAGCGTGCCAACCAGCCCGGTGATCACCACGATCTTGCCGAATCCGGTGCCGGCGTCCCTCTCCGTAAAGCCGCGCACGCGCTGCAGGAACATCGGCATCCAGAACGACATGGCGCCGAGGCCGAAGGTATAGGCCGCATAGCCAAGGACGGTGCCCATGTACGGACGGTTGCGGAAGAATCCCCTGTAGGCAGGCCACCCGCCGCTGAGGGCGCTGCCGTGCGGAATGGCGTCGACATCAGACGGATCGTCCTGGGTGCCGCGCTGGGGATCGCGAAGGCGCATCAAGAGGAGCGCAAGCACCAGCCCGGGAGCGCCCGCGATGAAGAAGGCAGCTCGCCACCCGAACGCGTGGTCCATCTCTCCGCCGAGGATGTACCCCAGGGCAGCGCCGACCGGGATGGCGATGTAGAAGATCGAAAGGACTCGGCCGCGTTCGGCCTTGGGGTAGTGATCCGAAAGCACCGCGGGAGCGATCGATCCGTAGGCCGCTTCCCCAACACCAACGACCGAGCGGCCGCCCAGGAGTGTCCAGAACCCCCGGGCAAACCCGCCCAGCATGGTCCCCACACTCCAGATGGCCACGCCCGACGCGATCAGCCGGGAGCGACCCTGCCGATCACCCAGTGTGCCGAAGACTGGCGAGGTCAAGGCATACACCACCATGAAGGAGGCCCCGACCCAGCCGAGCTGGCCATCAGTGAGCCCGAGGGTGGTCGGCTTCTTCAGCGTCTCTCCGAGAATCGCGAAGACATACCGATCGATGTAGTTGAAGAGGTTGATGAATGTCAGGATGATCAGTGCGGCGCGAGCATGCCGGCGCATCTGTGCTGCATCCGGGGAATCGGCGAGCGTCGCCATCGAGTGTTCTCGGCGTCAGGGAGGAGCGAGTGGGAGGTAGGGCAGAAAAGTTGCGTCCCGGACCGTCAGGGCACAAGGCGGAGTCGCGCGCTATCTTCACCGGATCCCCCGATTCCGACCGTCCACCATGTTCAACCCGGACGCGCCCTGCATGCCCGACACCCCTTCCGGACTTCCGCGCCGCGACTTTGTCGCCATGCTGGCCGCTGCCGGCCTGATCCGCCTGCCACGGTTCCCGGCCACGAACTGGATGGCCGGCCGGCCGGTGCCGTCGCCTTCACAACTCGAGTGGCAACGCGACGAACTCGCGATGTTCCTTCACTTCGGGGTGAACACCTTCACGAATCGCGAGTGGGGCGAAGGGAAGGAAGACCCGGCGATCTTTGCCCCCAACACCCTCGATGCGGGCCAATGGGCGCGCTCGGCGAAGGCCGCCGGCTTCCGCACCATGATCCTCACCGCAAAGCATCACGACGGCTTCTGCCTCTGGCCCACCGCCACCACCACGCACTCCGTCGCCTCGAGTCGGTTCCGCGGCGGCACGGGCGACGTGGTGCGCGAGTTCACCGACGCCTGCAAGACCGCGGGACTCAAGGCCGGGCTCTACCTCTCGCCCTGGGACCGCCATCATCCTGCATACGGCGACTCTCCCCGCTACAACGACATCTACTTCGCCCAACTCACCGAGCTGCTCACGCACTACGGCCCGATCCACGAAGTCTGGTTCGACGGCGCCAACGGCGAAGGACCCAACGGCAAGCGGCAGGTCTATGACTGGCCCCGGGTGTGGGCACTGGTGCGCAAGCTGCAACCCAAGGCGGTGATGTTCTCCGACGCCGGGCCGGATGTTCGCTGGATCGGCAACGAGAGCGGCACGGCCGGCGAGATGAACTGGTCGATGGTGAACCCTACGGTGGTCTCGGCGCCTGGCGTCAGCGGCGACGCGGTGATGCAGCAACTGCAGCACGGCGACCCCGCCGGCACCGTCTGGCGCCCCGGCGAAACCGATGTCTCGATTCGCCCGGGCTGGTTCCATCACTCCGCCGAGGATGCGCGTGTGCGCACGGTGGAGAACCTGGTGGGACTGTACTTCACCTCGGTCGGGCGCAATTCCAAGTTGCTGCTCAATGTGCCGCCAACACGCGACGGCTGGCTGCATCACACCGACGTCGAGCGCCTCGCCGGGATGCGCGAGCGACTGCAGGCGTTGTTCGCCAACGACCTGACCAAGGGGAAGAAGCGGGTGTGGCATCGTACCGGTGCGCACAGCGCCACGACGGAGATCGACCTCGGCCGTGAGGTCAACGTCGGGATGGTCGATCTCGGCGAGGCGATCCAGAAGGGCCAGCTGGTTGCACGCTACACCGTGGAAGGATCACGTGGCGGCGATTGGAAGGTGCTGAGCAGGGGCACCACCGTCGGGTATCGCAAGCTCGATCGCTTCGCGCCGGTGGCGGTACGGCGGGTGCGGCTCACGATCGTGGCTGCCCTCGACACGCCGCAGCCCGTGCGGATCGCCCTCTATTCCGGCAGTTGACGGACGCGTCGACCCGACGGCGTCTTCAGCGATACCTGATGCCGCCCTTCATCACCAACTGGACCTTGCGCAGGGCGGTGATGTCCTGTGTCGGGTCGCCGGTCACGGCAATCAGGTCGGCGAGCAGTCCCGGCTTGATGCTGCCGATCCGGTCTTCCATGCCGAGCATCGCCGCGTCGGTCACGGTCGCGGCAAGCAATGCCTGTGATGGGGTCAGGCCATACAGCACCAGCAGTTCGAGCTCCTTGGCGTTGTCGCCGTGACTGAACACGCCGACGTCGCTGCCGTTGCAGATCTTCACGCCCGCATCGAGCGCCGCCTTGGTGGTGATCTGCTTGGCCTTGAGGGAGGGCGGCAGCAGCTCGCCCATCTTGTAGCCGCCGCGCTGCTCCAACTGTGATTCCCCTGCCGCCACGGTCGGGCAGAAGTACACCCCTTTCTCCTTCATCAGCTTCCAGACCGCTGGCGTACCATTGTCGCCGTGTTCGATGCTGCGCACCCCCGCCAGGATCGCGCGGCGCATTCCCTCTTCACTGCTGGCATGGGCTACCACCGGGCGGCCGGAGCTGTTGGCGATGTCGACGATCAGCTTGAGTTCGTCCTGGGTGAAGCCCGGACGCACCTCGCCACTGGGCCCCCAGCGATAGTCGGCGTAGACCTTGATCCAGTCGGCGCCGTGCTTGATCTGGTCGCGCACCACCCGACCGATCGACTCGGGGCCGCTCACTTCCTCGGCGCCCTGCGGGATCTCGTCGCTGATATCGGTGGAGAATCCCCTGGGCCCGTACTCGCCCAGACCCACGATCGCGCGGGTGGTGACGATCAGGCGGGGACCGGAGATGATTCCCTGGTTGATCGCCGCCTTGAGCCCCACGTCCGCGTAGCCGGCACCTTCGGTGCCGAGGTCGCGCATCGTCGTGAACCCGGCGAGCAGGGTGGCCTTGGCATGATTGACCGCGCGCGCGGTGCGCAGTGCTTCGGGCTCGCGGAGGACCTGGTCGTCCCACGAGGTCTCATTGTAGGGATGGAGCAGCAGGTGCGAATGTCCCTCGATCAGCCCGGGAATGATGGTCGTGCCGGGCAGCTCCACCGTCGTGGCGCCATCGGGGATATTGAGCTGGTCGCGTGGCCCCACGGCGGTGATCCGCTCACCGCGGATCAGGACGGCCCAGCCCTCATGCGGCTTGTCCGCGACGCCCTTCTTGTCGACACTGCCGTCCCAGACCCGGGCTGGCACCAACAGGGTGACGACGTCCGACGTGGTGCCGCCGCGACCCTGCGCAGAAGCGACCATCGGGAGGGCGAGCAGCAGGCACGCGGCAAGGTGGAGTCGGCGCATGGGTGAAAGCTCCGATCGTGGTTGGCTGGAACTTACCGCTGACCGCTCTTCTCCAGCACCCTTCGCATCGAGCGTCGATAGGCATCGAACGCCTCGTGACCGGCCGGGGTCAGCTGGTACATGGTATGGGTACGCTTTCCGCGGATCATCTTCTCGATCGTGACGTAACCGCTCTCTTCGAGCTTGTTGATGTGCTGCGCCAGGTTGCCCTTGGTGAGCGAGAGCTCCTGCAACAGGAAGAGGAAATCGGCCGACTCGAGCAGCGCGAGGCAGGCCATGATGGCGAAGCGGACCGGGTCATGGACGACGCGATCGATGTCGGTATGTTCGCGCAAGCGGTCAGCCCGGGGCATCGCTGCCTGAATCCCTGGTGCCATCCGCCTCGTGGGCGACGAGCGAGCGGAGCGCGGCGGCGGGCCGCCCCCATCCCATCAGGCCGCCCTCCTCCAGCCAGACCAATCCCAGCCCCGTGAGTACCAACACGACGATGCACAGGGCGGCGAGATCGGTTCGCCGGGTGTGCCGGGCATAGCCGATCCGGGGGAGCACGTATCCGGTGCGCAACGCCGTCACACCTGGCCAGGCGGCAAGGGCCAACCCGAGCGCCAGCGCGATGCACGCGCCCAGGGCTCCGCCCCGAACCCCCACCAGCCACGCGAGCCAGAGCCCGGCGGGCACCATCGCGATCAGGCCGGCACGGATCTCATGCGTGCCGTCCCGGAGGAGGTGCTGGGTGACCTGGCGGTTGATCGACTTGACCGTCTGCACCGGAGAATTCCTCCTGTATCGGTTGGGTTTGCAACACAAACCGGTTTGTGATATCCTAATCAACCATTCTGGATCGGCTGGGGCAATAGTCTGGCGGATTGGGATGGGGGATGCCCGAAGAGGGAGACGGCAGATGATATCACGGCTCACGTTCCTCACCCTGCTGATCGGCGCACCGGTGGCGCTTGGTGCTCAGAGCATCTCCCCCACCATGCCGGTCGATAGCGGCCGTGAGGTGCGTGCGAACCTTCCGGGCGAAGTTGTCCGCGGGCGTCTGCTGGTTCGCTACATCCCTGGCGACTCTGCGATGCGGGTCTGTGTTTATCCGGCCTGGCGCTGCGGCGGTGGCGGTGATGCCAGCATTACGCGGGAACTGCGGACGCGGGCGATGCTCCGTCTCGAGGTGCAGCGCGGCACCGAGGCCAGAAAGGGCGCGATCATCGGTGGCGTGATCGGCACCCTGCTTGGTGGGCTCTGGGGTGTCATGTTGGATGGAACCTGTGATACCGCGAGTTGTCCGCCCCTCGGGCGGGGGATCGTCTTGAATGGCCTTGCCGGGGGCGCGGTGTTCGGGCTTCTCGGCTACGGCTTCGGTCACTCCTTTACGCGCTGGGGACCGGCGCCTTGAGTGGCCTTCTGCCGACTGCTCTCGGTTGTCTCGATGACGGGAGAGACCAGCGATGAAGCACCAGGGGATGCACCGCAAGCCACCGTTCTTGCTCGTCCTGCTTGCCCTTACGGCATGCAGTTCCAATTGGCAGCCGCTGACACTTCTTCATCCCAGCCCGATTGATCGGAAGACGGTGCTCGAGTTCCAGGCGAAGAACCAGCTGGTTCGACTTCACGGTGTGGAGTTCACGCGCGACTCATTGAGCGGCATTCCCTGGCTCGAACATCTTGACTGCGACACCTGCCGCGTCCGCTACGCCTTCCGCGACATCTCGCAGGCGCGGACCGGCAATCCGGGCGCGGGTGCGTGGCTCATCGCGGGTCCAATGCTTTTCGTCGGCTTCGTCGGCGCGATGATCCTGTTGGACCCGCCGCACTTGCAGTAGGGCTGGATGGCGGGCGGCCTCGGATGCTCCCACCGCTGAAGCGCTGCGAAGCCAGGCTTAAGTCAAAGGAGCCGATCATGTCTCGATCTGGGATCTTTCTCGCGCTGTTCGCGCTTGCCCCCGCCCGACTCGCCGCGCAGGACACGCTCGCGCCGGTGACGATTGACAGTGGGAAGATGGTCCGGATGCATCTGGCACACAGCGTCGTGATCGGTCGACTCACGTCCCGCTTTCAGCGCACCGATGCGGCACTACAGTACTGCCGCTATCCCGGACCACCTTGTCTGGGCGCCGAGGACTCTGCGGCCGTGCGGACCATGCCCGTTGCGACGGTGCTGCGGCTGGAGGTGTCCCAGGGCTCACTGTGGGGACGTGGTGCAATCATTGGTGGCGTGCTCGGTGCGGTGACTGGGGGATTCGCAACCGCCTACCTTCTCAGCTTCCGCGAATGCATGCGATGTGAATCGAAGACACCGATCATCGTGGCGGGAGCAATCAGCAATGGGCTCTTCTGGGGTGGACTGGGGGCGTTGTGGGGCTCCGCGTTTCCGAAATGGAACAAGAACAGCCCCTAACGTCAGTCGGTACGACGTCAGGTAGAC
>JANYAG010000055.1 GCA_025361465.1 Gemmatimonadota bacterium | reverse complement strand
CCCCCCGACCGCCCCGCGTTCCCCGATTCCTGCGCACCAGCCGCCGGGAAATCAGCCACCTTTCAGAGATGAGGACGCCCGGGGCGGCAAAATAGTTACACCCTTCGAGCCGCCCGGCTCTGATTGGACTTTCAACAATCGCCGGGCGAGCTTGCCGTGATGCCATACCGTGTCACCGCCTATGCCCCGGGCTCGGTAGGAAACGTCGGGCCCGGCCTGGACATCCTGGGCCTGGCCGTCTCGGGGGCTGGCGACGAGGTCACCCTGGAATGGCGTGACGACGCGGCCATCGTCATCGCCGACGCGGGACACCCCGAGCTGCCAAGCGATCCCTCGCAGCATACTGCCGCCATTGCCGCGGCCGCCGTCCTGCGACGTGCCCGGGTGGCTCGTGGGGTCACGCTGTGGGCCCGCAAGGGTCTGCCGCTCAGCGGCGGCCAGGGCGGCAGTGCCGCGTCGGCCGTGGCCGGTGCGCTCGCCGCCGATCAGCTGGCCCAGACGAACCTCGGCGCAGCGATGCTGCTCGAGTGCGCGCTCGAAGCCGAATCGACGGTCTCCGGTCGCCATGCCGACAATGTCGCCCCGTCACTGCTGGGTGGATTGATCCTGGTCCGTTCGACCGCGCCGATCGATGTGATCCGATTGCCCGTCCCGGCGGCTCTCCGGGTGGTGCTGGTGCATCCCGACCAGCAGCTGAGGACCCGTGACGCGCGCGACGTCCTGCCCCGCGCTGTTTCGCGCGACCTGGCGCTGGCGCAGGCGGCCAACATTGCCGCGATGGTCGCGGGTGCCTGCCTTGATGACCTGGCACTCTTGGGGCGCGGCCTCGATGACCAGATCGCTGAGCCGGCGCGCGTCCACCTCCTGCCAGGATTCCTCGAAGCAAAAGCGGCAGCCCGCGAAGCCGGTGCGCTGGGCTGCTCGATCAGTGGGGCTGGGCCAACGGTATTTGCCCTGGTTGACAGCGTGGCCGGCGGCGAGTTGGTTGCCGAGCGAATGCTCGCGGCCTACGCCAAGGCGGGCGTCAGAGCCGTCGCGCGGGTCGCGGCGGTGGATTTTGAAGGAGCGACGGTCAGGTGAGCGAGACGAGCTGGCAAGAGTGCGAGGCGTGCGGCCGCACGACGGACGAGTTCAGCTCCGCCACGCGCTGCACCGATTGCGGTGGGCTGCTCAGCCTGCATCACCCAACCCCCGACCTGACCGGACCGGCGTTGCGCGACCGGTTCGATGCGCGACACGGCGTCCGCGGCAGTGCGGCTGAACTCTCCGGCGTCTGGCGTTTCCGCGAGCTGGTGCTCCCCTCTGCTGGCGCGGCGATCATCTCACAGCCCGAGGGCAACACGCCGTTGCTGCAGCGCGAATCGCTCTCCGACTGGTGCGGTGTCGCGGGGTTGTTTCTCAAGCACGAAGGACACAATCCGACCGGCTCGTTCAAGGACCGCGGGATGACCGTGGCGGTGACACAGGCGAAGCGGATCGGTGCCACGGCCATTGCGTGTGCGTCGACCGGAAACACCAGCGCTTCATTGGCGGCCTATGCGGCACTGGCGGGACTTCCCGGACTCACCTTTGTCCCGGAAGGTCAGGTGGCGCTTGGCAAGTTGACACAGACGCTGGCCTACGGCGCCCAAACTCTCCTGGTCGATGGAGATTTCGATGCCTGCCTGCGACTCGCCAAGGAGGCGAGCGAGCAGCTGGGCGTCTACCTCGTCAACTCGATCAACCCGTTCCGGATCGAGGGCCAGAAGACCATCGTCCTCGAGTTGCTGCAGCAGCTTGCGTGGCAGGCACCGGACTGGATCGTCCTGCCAGCCGGCAACCTTGGAAATGTTGCCGCCTTTGGCAAGGCGCTAGCGGAAGCGTTGGCGCTCGGACTGATCGACCACTGCCCACGACTCGCCGCCGTGCAGGCCCAGGGAGCGTCCCCGTTCGCGGCGGCGTTCGCGCGCGGCTTTGACCACATGGAGCCGGTCGCTGCCGAGACGATCGCCACGGCGATCAGGATCGGCGCACCGGCCTCCTACGATCGCGGCGTCCGGGCGATCCGGACCACCGCTGGAGTAGTGACCAGCGTCAGTGATGACGAGATCCTCGAAGCCAAGATCACCATCGATCGCGCCGGGGTCGGATGTGAACCGGCCAGCGCGGCCTCCCTGGCCGGGGTCCGCCAGCTCCGTCACCGGGGAATGATTTCCGGGAGTGAGCGGGTCGTTGCGATCCTGACGGGACACCTACTCAAGGACCCAGGGATCCTCCAGACAATCCACCAGTCATCCGGGAGCGCGTCCCACCTCGGAAACAAGCCAATCCGCATTCCGCCAACGATCGAGGCGGTTCGCCGGGTTCTTTTCGCATCAATTTGGTAGTAATTCCGGCACACCGTGGCTTCAACCCAACAAAGCCGCCAGAGTTTGTGGCTTAAACTCAACAAATTCGCCCTGATTGTGGTCGTTCCCGAGCAACACCTTCTGCCCAACCGCAACACCCGCCGGTAGTTGCCCGCCCCACTCTCCCCGCGGCACCCAGCTTGCAATCCCTCCCAATGACCGTGAGTTGGCAGGCCGGACCCTGGAGGAGCAATGCGCATCACCGTGAATCGTTGGCTCATCGTGGCGGGCTTGGCGCTAGGCCTCGCCAGGCCGATGCACGCCACCGACCCGGGCAAGACGTATCCGCCGAATTTCGGGTACGCTTCGGCGCTTCTGGCCGCGGGGCCGCAGATCTCGATTGGCTATTACGGCTGGGATCCGACCACCGTGTTCGGCCATCGGATTTACGCCTTGACGGCTAGCCAGTACCTCGCAGACCGCGGATTGGGGTGCTTCCAGTTCTACCAGATCTATCGGACAGGGTGTCAGGCAGGCGGCCAGGATCTCGGGGGGCTCGGAGTCCAGCCCCTTTTTGACAAGCCACTGGGTGCGGGTCCCTACTCCGGCCCAGTGGAAACGAAGACGTTCGATTGGACGACTGGTGAGGAAATCGTCTTCGCCCTCATGGTGGTTCAGCGTGATGGGGAATACAAATGGTTCTTCTCCGGTGATCGGTCGCGCAACTCCGACGGACTGGCACACGTGGGCTTCTTTGCCCCGCTGTATTTCCGTGATGGTTTGCCGGGAGACCAGGGTCACGGCATCGTGCCGAACACGTCCGGACAGTTCCTCTTCGGATTCGAGGACGTGTCCTACCTCGACAGCGACTGGGACTTCAACAACTCGATCTTTTCACTCGAAAACAACTCGATCGACCCGCCGACTGTGGTCGTACCGGAACCCGCCACCATGACGTTGCTCGCGACCGGGCTCGTCGGCCTCGGGGCGCTGCGCCGCCGCCGGCGCAAGGGGCCCGCGCCGGGGTGACCACGGTCTTGCACGCTCCTGCCGCAGATCGCGGCATGCTGAGGCCGGCCCTTCGGGCCGGCTTCGTCGCGTTCGTGGTCGGCGTCCTGGTGCAATGGTGGTCCTTGCGAACGGGGCTCAACTTCGCGTTCTGGGATGCCCAGGCGCATCTGGACATTGCCCGTAGGCTGGTGGATTCCGTCACCCCGGGGCTGCAGATGCTCGGCACGGTCTGGCTCCCGGTGCCGCATCTGCTGATGTTCCCCTTTGCGATCGTCGACACCTTGTGGTGGTCCGGCGTGGCGGGAGGGATCGTCGGACTCGCCGCGTATGTCACCACGGTCACGTCGATCCATCTGCTGCTCGTGCACCGCACGAACGAGCGACTCGCCTGGATCGGCACCACGTTCGTCCTGCTCAATCCGTCCCTGCTGTACCTGCAGACCACGGCGATGACCGAGCCGATGCTGCTCGCCTTTCTCGTGGCTTCCGCGGCGGCCATCGACCGGTGGAACGACACCGATTCGCGTCGTGCCCTGGTGATCGCCGGCGTGTGCGCGGCGTTGGCCGTCGGAAGCCGCTACGACGGGTGGTTCTTCGCGCTGCTCGCAACTCCCACTGTCGCCTGGCTGTCGTGGCGCCGGAAGGGGCGCTGGTTCAGGGACGCAGCGCGCTTCGCTGCTCCATGCGCGGCGATGGGCGCCGCCTGGCTGGGGTACAACTGGGCCTTTTTCGGCGACGCGCTGGAATTCCAGCGCGGCGTCTGGTCGGCGCAGGCCCAGCAATCGGCGATGGTAGTGCTGCCGACCAGAGGAGACCTGCTCCTGTCGGTGACGACCTACTGCGGTGCGGCCGCCCTCAGCGCCGGGGCGGTGCTCTTCGTGCTCGGCCTCCTGGCCATTCCATCGTTGCTGCGCCGGCTGCCGCAGTCGGCCGCGGTCCTGTTGCTGCTTTCGGTGCTGCCGTTCAACATCGTGACGCTGTTCGGCGGGCAGAGCGCGATCGAGATTCCGTGGGGGGCGCACCCCGGCATCCTGAACCTCCGTTACGGGCTGATGGTCCTTCCCGGTATGGCCGCTGCGGTGACGTTGGTTGCGGTCGGGCTCAGCGAGCGGGGCGCGAAGTGGCGGCTGGGCACGCAACTCGCTGCTCTGGCGGCTGTTATCGCCCAGTTGGCGCTCTTTGGCACCCATTGGCCCGCGAATGTTGGCGCCCTGCGGGAGGGCCTCGCGATCCGCGACGGCGATCGCCGGCAGCAGGCCGCCTCGGATTGGCTGGCCGGACACTACGACGGCGGCCGAATCCTGGTCGATGAGGCGGTGAACGTGAGTCCGAGGACCCGGATCGCCTTACGCGACCGGGTCTATAGCTGGACCTGGCAGCTCGGATCGAACGCGCTCGCTGAGCCCGAGAATGCGGTGGATTGGGTGCTGGTCGATCGCCATCATGCGAATGGCAAGGTGCTTGGCGCCATCAATGGTCGTGAAGTGTTCAGGAACCGATTTGATCGGGCATTTGCCCAGGATGGGCTGGAAATCTGGCGCCGCCGCTGATGGCGACGCCGTTCGAAGGAGGAGATGTGCGCATGCCTCACCGTCGTACTCATCGTGAAACCGCCGTGGCGATCCTGGCGATCGCCCTGTTCGCCGGGTCGTGCCAACGGGAGGCACCGCAGGCATCCGGGCCCAGGGCGCCGTTACCGGCGGCGATCGACTCCGCGGCGGCCGTCACCAAGGGCGGCAACGGCCCGGGCGGGAACGGCGTTGGCGAAGTGATGCCGCTCGTGGTCACCGGCGGCAAGAGTGCCGACAGTGCTGCACTTGCTCCACTCGTCCTCAGCCTCCGAAACATCGGCTATCGCGACGGCGTGACCTTGTTCGGCACCGCCGATGAAGTCACCGTCGCGATCCCGGTCAACGACGGGGTCCACCCCGTTGAAATGCGGCTGCGCGTGTTGCCCACACCACGCATGCCACCGGGCACCCTCGTGCTGCGTCAGCGGGACCACATCCTTGCCTTGCGCGACGTGACGGACACCACCACCGCGATCGTGCTTCCGCTCGACAAGCTGGTGGTGGACCAGGGCAAGGCGACCGTGACGCTGGCGCTGTCGATCCCGGGCCGGGAAGCATGCCAGGCGCCGCTCTACTATCGCACCGTGCTGGCCCCCGAGAGCCAGATTGCCTTTGCCGGCGCGCCGACAGCCACCGAAGCGGTCAACGGCTTCTTCCAGCCGTGGGTGCAGCACGTCACCTTCTACCTGGCCGACCAGCCATCGCTCGACGCGGCTCAGGCTGCACTGGACGCGGCGGCCTTCGTGGCGCGGCACTACCGCGGCATGACCACGGTGTACGACATCAAGGCGCTGCCAGCCGCCGGAGGCTCGCTCCCCGAGCCGGGGCCATACGACCGTGCGCTGGTGTGGTCGCCCAGTGGTCCGACCACCGTCGTTCGACCGGACAAGGGACGCGGAACGATCCTCGCGCTCGCCGCCCGGCGGGACGCACGACAGCTCTTCACCCTCGCGGACGGCAGCGACGCCGTGGCCGCGGGCAGCTTCCGAACCGGCACGGTGGATCTCGCGCACAATACGCCTGATCCGCTGCGCGCCGTGCGCACGCTCAGCGAACTGGGGTTCGAAAGTCGGACCGTGGAAGGCAACTCGCTGGTCATCGCTTCCTACCCGGTGGCGCTGGCCGATTTCGGCGGCGCGGCGACCCCAACGGCCTTCCGGTTGATTGCCAGGCATTCCGTGTTGCCGGCGAATGCGAGCGGGTCGGTGCGCATTCACCTGAATGGTTCACTGGTCACCTCCCATGCGCTCGACCGGAATGACATCGACATGGTGATCGGGCTGCCGCCCCACCTCCTCCGCCGCGACAACATCCTCGAGGTGCGGTTCCAGGTGACACTTGGTGAGGGGCAGTGCCTGATTGGCGGGCAGTTGTTCACGGCCACGGTCGACAACGCCTCGGCGTTCGTGGTGGATGGCGGAACGTCGCAACCACCGGGTTTCGCCCGCTTCCCCTCGTCGCTCGTCCCGGCCTTCTCGGTCCTGCTCGAGCCGCGTGATCGCTTCCGGATCGAACTGGCGTCGACGGTGATCGGTGCGATGCAGCAGACGACCCATACGCCGCTTGCCCCCGCGCTGGCTCGGGATCGCGCCTCGGCCACGGGACCATTGCTGGCCGTCGGCACGTCGTCGCTTGCCGAGGCGCTCAACGCCCCGCTGCAATCCGACGGGTTCAAGTTGCGGGACCGGAGCGGCAAGGTGTGGGATGATTTCACTCCGGACGGCGGCTACGGTGCAATGCAGGGTTGGGATGCCGGTGGACGGGACATCCTGCTGCTGCACCACACCAAGGCCAACGGCCAACCGCTGGCCAACCTGCTGCGCGACGAACTGGCGCCCTATGGCTGGTTCGGGGTGCGCGGCGACCTGGCCATCCGGAGCGTCGGCGGTCCGTCGCGCTCGTTGACCCTCGCCAACGCCGGCTGGCGGATCGAGGCCGTCCCAGGCGGGCCGTCGCCGTTCCTGGCCCGGTACAAGACGGTTATCTTCGGCGCCGCCCTGGTGCTCCTGCTCGTGCTGCTGGTGTGGCTGTACCCTCGTGTCGTGCGGCGTGAGCTCGATCCGGCTGGGTGAAGCCCTCGTCCAGCGAGGATTGATCAGCGAGCACCAGCTCGACACCGCACTCCAGCAACAACAGCGCACCGGAGAGCGCCTTGGCCGCCTGCTCCTCATCCTCGGCTACATCCGCCGCCTTGACCTGGCGCGGGTGCTGGCCGAGTTGTGGGGGTTGCCGTTCATCACCATCGACGAGCACAGCGTCGATCCTGCCGTCAGCCAGCGGTTTCCGCTGGATGCCACGCTGCGCTTCCGGGCGGTGCCACTCAGCGATGATGGCGTCACGGTCATCGTGGCAGTCGCCGACCTCTCGGACGACGAGCTGCGACGCACGCTCGAGGTGGTGTATCCCGGCCGTCAGCTTGATTTCCGCGTCACGACGGAGTGGGATATCGATCGCGCCATCGCCCTGCTGCACCGGCGCAAGGTGGTGGACACTTCGATCTACGGCCTGTACTTCCGCGAGCAGAGCGAGAGCGCGTTCACCGTCTTCACCTTGCCGCAGTACCTGGTCTTCGCGGTCGGGCTGGTGGGATTGCTGGCCGCGCTCTGGGCGGCGCCCCTGGTGACGCTGTTCCTGATCAACATCCCGGTCACGCTCCTGTTCCTGACGGTGATCATCTTCCGCACCTGGGTGGGCATGGCCGGCGCGGCGGCGGAATCCGCCATCGCCATCACGGACGAGGAAGTCCGCTCCCTCGACGATCGCTCGCTGCCGGTCTACACGATCCTCGTCCCGGCGTATCGCGAGGAGCGGGTGATCGGCAAGCTGCTCACGTCCCTGAAGGCACTCGACTACCCCGCCAACAAGCTCGACATCATCCTGTTGTTCGAGGAAGAAGACACCGCCACCCTCGCGGCGGCCAAGCTCGCTGCCCCAACGGCGAACGTGCGCTTCATGATCGTCCCCGCCGGCGAGCCGCAGACCAAGCCGAAGGCGTGCAATGTCGGGCTGCTCTTCGCGCAGGGGGAGTTCCTGGTCATCTATGATGCCGAGGACCAGCCCGAGCGTGACCAGCTCAAGAAGGCCCTGCTCGCCTTCCGCCACGGGCCGAAGGAGCTGGCGTGCGTGCAGGCCGCGCTCAACTACTACAACTGGAACGAGAACTTCCTGACCCGGATGTTCACCCTCGAGTATTCGTTCTGGTTCGATTACCTGCTGCCCGGCCTGGACAAGCTGCGGCTGCCGATTCCCCTTGGCGGGACGAGCAATCACTTCCGATCCGACGTGCTGCGCAGCCTCGGGGGCTGGGACCCGTTCAACGTCACCGAGGACGCCGACCTCGGCATTCGCGCGGCGATGCACGGCTATCGCGTCGGGATCATCAATTCGACGACGTACGAGGAAGCCAACAAGCAGGTCGGCAACTGGATCCGCCAGCGTTCGCGGTGGATCAAGGGGTACATGCAGACGGCGCTGGTCTTCTCGAGGGACCCGCTGTCACTCATCCGTCGGGCGGGCTGGCGGCAGAGCGTCGGATTCGGCCTCCTGATCGGCGGCACCCCGCTGATCTTCCTGCTGCAACCGATCTCCATCGCGCTCACGATCATCTGGCTGTTCACCCGAACCACGATGCTCGACACGCTCTTTCCACCAGTCGTGCTCTACCTGTCGCTGTTCAACCTGCTGATCGGCAACGCGCTGGCGATCTACGTCAACATGTTCGCCGTCTTCAAGCGGCGGCTCCACTGGCTGGTGCTGTTCGCGCTGTTCAATCCCGCGTACTGGCTGTTGCACTCCATCGCGTCCTTCAAGGCGCTGGGGCAGCTCTTCACCGAGCCGTACTACTGGGAGAAGACCACCCATGGCCTCACCCGACACGACCTCACGGCCTGAGCCGATTGCGCCGCGGTGGGTCCGCGGGCTCCTGGCGCTGGCCGTGGCCGGGCCGCTCCTGGTGGTCGGCCTCGTGCTGGCGCGCAGCGGGTGGCGCAGCGACATCCATGGGGCGTTCATCAACCACGTCCTGTTCGCCACCGATCGCGGCCAGCTCCAGCTGCTCGGGTTCGAGTACCCGCCGCTGCCGTTCCTGCTGCTGCTGCCGTCGGCCACGGACACGTGGGCGATGCTGCTCGGCGCCATGGCCGTCTTCGGACTGGTGTGGCTGGTCCTGTCCGATTGCACCGCGTCGCGCTCGATGCTGCCGTTCGTGCTCCTCGTCGGCATGCTCTGGACACCAATCGGCATCTCGCTCGTGGCCAGCGATTTCAACGAAGCGGTGGGGCTCTTTGCGCTGTACCTCGGTTGGCGCCATTATCGCCGCTGGTGGGAGACCCGTCGGACGATTCACGGCCTGATGACCGGGCTCTGGCTTGGCCTGGCGTTCTATACCTCGCCGCTCGGGCTCGCCCTCGCCCTGGTGGCCGGCGTGGTGCTGCCGCTGCTCTTCCCGCGGCTCCAGATTCCGCCGTTCGCCTCTCAAATGGTGCTGCTGGCATTTCCCGGCATCGCCGCCACGATCACCTGGGCGTACCTCTCCTGGATCTTCACGCACCGAGTGGCGTTTCCGTTCACGCCGTGGGAGCCGGATTCCCCGGGCTTTCTCACCATCCTGATGTGGACGATCCCCTACCTCGTGGTGGCGGTGCTCGCGCTGCTTCGCCCCAAGGCCACCACGGCGGGGGTCGTGCTTCCGTTCCTGCTGCTGGTCGCTGCCAACCGGGCCGGCTGGCATTTCTCGCTCGCGTTCGCGACGGGCATGCTGACCCTTGTCGCGATCATCGCCTTGCCGCTCGATCTCGACCGGTGGCGCCGGGGCGCCGTGGTCGGCGCCGTAGTGGTGCAAGCAGCCCTGGCGTGGTGGCTGGTCGACTGGCCGCGCACGACCCGAGATGACCTCGCCGCCCGCGCCGTAGCAGAGGCCCTGGCCACCACCCCGGGCCGCAGCATCCTGATCGATGATCGGTGGGCTACCCGGCTCTTCAAGTGGGCACCATCGATGGCACCGTACCTCACGACGCGCGATGCCGGTTTCGAGATTGCCCTCTCCGACCCCGGTGCCAAGGTCCGTTACGTGCTGGTGACCCCGGACGACGAAGGCCTCTCGCTGGACGCCGATGTTCGGCCACCCGTCGGCTTCATCGTCGACTGGAGCTGGGGTGACTACACCCTCTACCGCCGACCGGATGTCCCCAGGATCACCGTGCGATACGACGCCGTGCTGCACGCGACGTCGGAGGAAGCGACCCGATGAAGCGCATCCTGTTGCTGGTTCTGCTCGCCTCCGCGCCAGGGTCGCTCACCGCCCAATGGACGGTCAAGCCCGGCGGCTGGTTCATGTCGCAGGGCTTCAACAAGGGACACTTCCCCGATCGCTTCTCCGCCGACCAGGGCGCCACCGAAAATGCGCTCGACAAAGTCGACTGGGGCCTCTATTTCATCTACGGTTGGAAGGAAGGCCTCTCGCTGGGACTTGGCCAGGGCTTCGCCAATCTCGAGGACAAGCGCAACGGCGCCCACACCACCACGACCGGCTTCGGCGCAACCGGGCTTTTCGTGATGAAACGACTGGCGCAGGGCAAGGGCGGCATCCTCTCGGTGCAACCGCGGGTGGACCTGCCGCTCCTCTACAACACCGAGGCACGCCCCGTGCTCGGACCGGTGAAGGCCGAGGCGGAAGTGCGGTTGCTCTACGGCACGGGATACGGCCTGGCGGGGCACCGCGGCTGGATCTCGGCGGCGGTGGGAGGCTCGGCGTGGCGCCACGGGGATGATGAGATCCGGTACGACGGCACGATTGGTTTCGACGCGGGCCGCAACCTGATGATGATGGCGCAGGCGTTCAGCGTCGTCGGCCTGAAGAGCGGCGCCATCGATTACAGCGCCACCAAGGTCGGCGGCTCACTCATCTGGCACGTCAGCAAATCGGTCGGCCTGGTCGGCGGGTACTACGGCGGCGTGTCCGGCAAGAACACGGCGCGCGAGCGAACGGCATCGTTTTCGATCTGGATCAATCATGATCCACGCGCCGGGGCGCCGCCGCAGACGCCGCATTGATGGAGGCCATTGGCGTTCCCCGGCCTTGACCGGGCCGCCCCGGCCATGGAGCTTGCGGTGGCGGACGGCCCGCCCCTTCCGGCCGCGCGAAGAATGCAGTCCTGCACCCTCCGACCCGGACGTGGCATGCGACAATGCCGGATACCTGCAGCCTTCGCAGCAGTCATCTTCGCCGCCGTGACACCGCTCGGAGCCGCGGCGCAAGACAATCCCTGCCAAAGCGAACACCCCCCGATGAAGATCGTGGTGGACTCGGTCCGCCATGATGTCGTCATTACCGTCGGTCCCTGCACGCTCCCGCCGATGTCGATGGCGATGCCCGACATGGCGATGGGCGGCGAGTATTCCGGCAAGGCGGACATTCGGACCCAGTTCCTCTGGCCGGCGACCGTGTACCTGCGCGGCTGGGAGCTCACCATGCTCGACAGCCTCGGCCACATCCTGCCGCAGAGCACCATGCATCACATCGAGCTGGTGAACTTCGACCGGCGCCAGTTGGTCTACACGCTGGCCGAGCGAGTTCTCGGCATCGGTGAGGAAACCCAGCGGATGATCATCCCCAAGTCCGTCGGGATGCCGCTCGCCAAGGGCAGCCACATGGGCTTCTTCATCATGTGGAACAACACGACCGACACCGAGATGAAGGGCATCTATCTCCGGCTCAGGATGCCTTGGGCACACACCAACATGACACCGCGGCCCGTCGTGGTGCTGCCGTTCAAGGTCGACGTCAATCACCATCCGGGACGCGGCGATGCGTTCGACGTCCCCGAGGGGTCCGGATCGAAGGCGACCTTGTTCACCGTGCCGCTTGGCGGACGATTGATCGCCATCGGTGGACACCTGCACGACTACGGCAAGGAGCTGCGCATCGAGGATGTCGCGACTGGCCGGGTGATTGCCCGGGTTCGAGCCAACCGACGCCCCGATGGCACGGTGATCAGCGTCGCCCACCGGTTGTTCGGCGTCCTGGGCCGGGGACCGCGGCTCCATCCCGGCCGGGAGTACCGGCTCGTCGCCGTGTACGAAAACCCCACCGGCAAGCCGATCATGGCGGCGATGGGGCTGGTCGGCGGAGTGATCG
>JANYAG010000039.1 GCA_025361465.1 Gemmatimonadota bacterium | reverse complement strand
GGGCCCCCGAGGAAGCGCGAGCCGAACACTGCATCGGCCTTGTCCGCCTCGATCGGCCCCAGCAGGCCGGGAATCTCGGCCGGATCGTACTCCAGATCGGCGTCCTGTACCACGATCACGTCGCCGGTCGCCGCGGCGATGGCGGTGCGGATCGCCGCGCCCTTGCCGCGATTGACCGGGTGATGGCGCACGACGTCGATCTGTCCTTCGGCCAGCAGGCGGTCGAGGATCGCCGCGCTGCCATCCCGCGACGCATCATTGACGCAGACGATCTCCTTGGTGATCGGCACGGCACTGACGCGCGCAATCAGCGCCTCCAGCGTGCGTTCCTCGTCGAAGACCGGGATCAGGATCGAGACTCTCAGGCTCATCGCGCTCGGCTCCGTTGGGCGAGTTCAATGGCAAGGGTGAGGGCTGCCCGCATGCTGCCGGCGTCGGCCTGGCCGGTCCCTGCAATATCCATGGCCGTGCCATGGTCGGGCGAGGTGCGCACGAACGGCAGCCCGAGGGTGACGTTCACGCCCGACCCGAACGACGCCACCTTGATGGCGGTCATCCCGACGTCGTGATAGGGCGCCAGCACCGCGTCAAACTCGCCGTGCATGGCCCGGACGAAGACGGTGTCGGCCGGGATCGGCCCGCTGGCGCCGAGGCGCTGGGCGGCGGGCTCGAAGATCCGGGATTCCTCGTCGCCGAAGAGCCCCTGCTCGCCGGCGTGCGGATTGAGCGCGCAGAGCGCCAGCCGGGGTGTTGCGATCCCGAACCACTCCTCGAGCGCCTTGCGCGTCACCTCGCCGGTTCGGACGATGCGATCGGCGGTGAGGAGGAGCGGGACATTCCGGAGCGGGACATGCGTGGTGATGAGCACGACGCGGAGCCGGTCGCTGGCGAGCATCATCGCGACATCGACCCCGCCGGCGAGATGCGCCAGCCACTCGGTGTGACCAGGGAAGGGGAAGCCGGCGAGATGGAGGGCATACTTTTCGGCCGGGGCGGTCACGATGGCATCCACCTGCCCGGTCAGTGCGAGGCGGGCTGCCTGCTCGACGGCCCGGCCCGTCACCAGTCCCGCTTCCACGACACGAGAACGCGCCGGGCCACCTTCCTCGCGCCAGCTGCCGGTGGCGACCCGGTGATCAGCCGGAATGGCGGCGATCTGGTCCTTGGCCCCCAGGAGGGTCACCTCGGCGGCCACGCCCTCCGCCAGTGCGGCCGCAACAATTTCGGGACCGATACCGCGCGGGTCGCCCAGCGTCACCGCGAGGCGCACGCGAGGCGTCACTGCTCCTTGATCTCGATGTATGTCTTGGCGCGCAGCGTATTGATGTAGGCCCGCGTCGCGTTCTCCTTCCCCAGATAGGTCCGGATGCGTTCGGCGAGCGACTCGTAGGACACCGGTCCGGCAGGGTGCCGGTCGGTGACGCGCACGATCGCCCACTTGTCGGCATACGAGGGCTTGCTGCCACCCAGGCGGAACGGCTTGGCCAGCTGGCCGCTGTCCACTCCCGCCAGGGCCCGGCCATACTCGGGGAAGTTGGTCTGCAGGCTCGGCAGCGGCACCGACTCGCTGGTCTTCTCTTCGGCCGGGTTGTGATAGAGATGCTGCAGTGAGTCGAACGCGGCGCCACGCAGCAGCGCCGCGTACACGGAATCGGCGAGAGTCCTGGCGGCCACCGCGGCGGCACTGTCGATCTGGGGCATGATCAGGATGTGCCGAGCGTTGACCTCGCCGGCATTGATGCGCGACACCTGAAGCACATGGAAGCCGAACGTCGTCTCTACTGGATCGGAGATCACGCCGGGCTTGAGCAGGAAGACCGCGCGCTCGAACTCGGGGACGTACTTCCCCCGACGGGCCCAGCCGAGCTCGCCGCCCAGTGCGCCACTGCCGCTGTCCATGGAAAATCGCTTGGCCGCGTTGGCGAAGGCTGCAGAGTCGCCCTTGCGCAATTCCTTCGCAATGGAGTCGGCCAGCGCGCGCGCCGTGGCCTTGGCCGCATCACTGGCCTTCGGGGCGATCACGATCTGCTTGATCGAGATGGTCGGCGGCAGGGAGTCGAAGCTCCCTTTCATCGCATCATAGAATGCTCGCGTCTCCTTTTCGGTCGGCGAGAGCGGCTTGAGCTTGCCCTGGTCCTGCAACCGCTGGCGGAAGCGGTCGATCATCAGGGTGCGGTGCTGTGCCTGCAGCAGGTAGCGCCGCCACTCATCGACGGATTGCCACCCTTCCCGGCGCAGTTCGGCGGTGAATTCGAGCTCGGACGGCAAGGACTTGCGGACGTTGCGGACCACCTGGTCGGTGGCATCGTTGGTCTCCTGGTCGGTCACCTTCACCATGGTGTCCGCCTGGGCCTGCTGGTACAACAGTTCCTCGGTGATGAGCGAGTCGATGAACTGCCGCCGGAGTGCCTTCAGGGCAATGGTATCGGTGGGAAGCTTGAGCCCTTCGCTCTGCTTGCGAAAGAGCATTTCGTCGACCTGCGAATCGAGAATCGGCGTCTTGCCCACCACGGCAGCCACCCGGTCGATGACCAAGGGAGCGCTTCCCTGGGCCGAAAGCACCCTCGCCGCGCCCCCAATGAGGAGCGCGGCGAGGAGCAGCGTGACCGCGGAACGCTTCATGGCTTCTTGGTACCACCCGTCGCGGGTTTGGCCGGCGGCGCGGCCGGCTTGTCGGTACCGACCTCGCCACCCGGAACCGGCGGTCCGCCTGGTGCCGGCGCGATCGCCCCCGGCTTGGCGGCGGCCGTGCTGTCACCCGCCAGCTTGGCTTGCGCCAGTTCCAGCGCGCGCTTGGTACCCAGCGGATTGACGTCGTGATCCATCCGGCTGCGCAGGGTCCAGGCCAACATGCCCGGCAGGAAGCGCAACCGGGCCTGCCGCTTGACGAGGTTGTCAAAGTAGGCATCAACCTTGAGGGCCGCCGCCTTGGAGCGATCGCTCTTGCTGGCCTTCGGATCAATCACGTCGGGGCCGATGCCCACGTTGAGGCGGATCGAGTCGACTTCGGCCTTGAAGCCGTCGACCATCAGCTTCCACTCGGCCGCCGACATGTGGACCTTGTGCTTGTCGGCATCCGCGAGCAGGAGGCTGTTCTGGCCCAACTGCTTGGCGAAGGTGCTGAACTGGCTGTCCGGTGCACCGTTGATGCGCTGCAGCAGCGCCGGTCCGTTCATCGGGTCGGTGGTCGCCGCCTTGACCCAGAGGATGAAGTCGGCCACGGTGAACGCCCCACCCTTCCACGTCACCAGCTTGGCATTGTCCTTCCGCTTGCCTTCCATGTCGGCGAGGGCGGCGCGCATGCGGGCCACGCTCCCCGTCTGCACCTTGAGGTTGGCCGTCTTCTCGAGCTCGGCGAAGTAGGTCTCCTCGACCGACTTCTGCCCCTGCATCGTAAGTGCGGGCTTCCACAACCGGGCCGCCTCGGCTTCGGTCGGGTAGCGGATGATGTGGAAGCCGAATTCGGTGGCGATCACGCCACTCATCTCCCCCGGCTTGAGCGCCCACAGCGCCGCATCGAATGCGGGCACGAAGCTGCCCTTGGGCGCGGGAGCCATCATGCCGCTATCTGCTGCCGATCCTGGGTCCATCGAGTTGGCCATCGCCAGCGCACCGAAGTTGGCGCCACCCTTGAGCTTGGCGAGAAGTCCGTCGGCCTTCTTGCGCGCTTCGGCCTTCTGGGCCGGCGTCGCGTTGGAATCGAGCCGGATCAGGATGTGCTGGCCCACGCGCATCTTCTCGGCCTTGTAGGCGCTGTCGAGACTCGCCGGGGTGATCGCGATCCGCTGGGATACCAGCGAGTCACGCCACTGGCTGGCCTTCCGCTCCGCAATCATCGGCCACATCGCCTCGGCCACCAGCGCGGAGTCGACGGTCAGCTTGTCGGTGGCAACGGCCTGGGCGAAGAGGGAGAAGTCGACCCAGAGGTTGGCGACGAAGTCGACGGCCTCGGGCTTCAGGTCCTGCTTGGCATTGGGGCTGGCGCTCAGGAAGCCGGCCAACCGTTCGGCCGGGAGCTCCTGCCCGGCTGCCGTGGCGACCCGGTCCGGTCGCTGGGTCGAGAAGAGGCCGCCCTTACCGCAGCCCACCGTCAAGGCCACCACACCTGCCACCAGAATCATCTCGCGACGCATCGGACTCCTCAACAGCAAGGGAAAGTTCGGCGGGTTCATACGGCGACTTGCCGTAGCGCCCGGACCAACGAAGGAACCAGTGGTTCACCACCAAGTCGGAGCAGCCGCAAGGAGAGCGGGACTGTCCGGCGCACCTCGGCGGCGAGTTGCACGTCGTCGAGTGCCTGCGTGAGACCAGCCATCCGGGGAGTAGCGCCCTGACGGAAGGTCAGTCGCGCCTCGTCACCGCGCACCAGCACGTGCTGCAGTCCGAGTCTCGCCCCCATCGCCCGCAGGCGGCCCATGTCGAGCAGGGCCTCCGCCGCGGGTGGCAGGGGGCCGAACCGCTCGCGCAGTTCCGCCCGCAACTCATCAATGTCGCCGGGAGCCGACGCCCGCGCCAGTCGGCGGTAGAGGTCCAGCTTGGTCTCGTCATCCGGGACATAGGCCTCCGGGAGGTGCGCCGGGACGTCGAACACCACGTCGGGCGGCTGGGGGGCTTCGCCGTCCTTTCGGCCCCGCAGCGCCGTCACCGTCTCCTCCAGCCAGCGCAGGTAGAGGTCGAAGCCGACCGCTTGGGCGTGCCCCGACTGCTCGGACCCCAGCAGGTTGCCCGCCCCTCGGAGCTCCATGTCCTTGAGCGCGATCCGGTACCCGGCTCCCAGGTCAGTATGATGCTCGAGGACCTTCAAGCGTTCCTCGGCGGACAGGTCGATCTGGTCGGGGACCACCAGATAGCAGTAGGCCCGGCGGTGGGACCGGCCGACCCGCCCCCGGAGCTGGTAGAGCTGGGCCAGGCCGAAGCGATGCGCATCATGCACGATCATGGTGTTGGCATTCGGCACGTCGAGGCCGGATTCGACGATCATGGTCGAGACCAGGATGTCGACTTCTCCGGTCACGAACCGCTGCATGACCTCCTCGAGGACGTCGGCGGGCATCTGGCCGTGGCCGAGCGCCACCCGGGCACGCGGAGCCAAGGCGCGCACTCGCGCCGCGATGGTCTCGATCGTCTCGATGCGATTGTGGACGAAGAAGACCTGCCCGCCGCGGTCGAGCTCGCGCGCCATGGCCTCCTCGAGCAGGGCATCATCCCATGGTTCGACGAAGGTCAGGATCGGCGACCGATCGCGCGGCGGCGTCTCGATGACGGTCATGTCGCGCAACCCCGCCAGCGAGAGGTGCAACGTGCGCGGAATCGGCGTCGCCG
>JANYAG010000347.1 GCA_025361465.1 Gemmatimonadota bacterium | reverse complement strand
ACCGGGGCAAGGCCTACTTCAACAGCAATCAGGCCTTCGACTTCCCGATGCTGGGCGCCTCGTTCCGGTTGGGCGGAGAGCGACTTGGCAAGATCCAGCGGCTCCGGCTCGATCGGAGTTCCCCGCGGCGCATTTCGGGGGTGGACCTGACGGTTGCCCTGGACAGCAGTGTGCAGATGTCGCGCTTTGACGGCTGCTCGCTGGCGATCATCGATGCCAAGAACTTCGACAAGAACACCACCTTCGTGTGCGCGGCGCCGGCCGATCAGGCCCGCCTGCAGCTGGTGCCCTTCGGGACGGTGACCCTGCGATCGGGCACTACGGCGAGTGTGGATTTGGTGCTGCTGGTGCCGCAGTCGGTGGCGACCGACCTCCAACAGAGCTTCCTCAATTCGGGCGGCGGGAACGATACCGGAAATGTCGACATCAACGGCGACAGCGGTTCGCTCCGCCTCCGCGTCAACGGCAAGGACATCGTCTCGATCGTGGGCGATTCTGCCGGCGGCTCGATCAAGGTGTTCGATGCGAAGGGACGCGCCGTCGTCGACCTCGCTGGCGACAGCAACGGCGGCCATCTGACGGTCAAGGAGTCGACCGGCAAGACCAAGGTCAACGTCCGGGCCACCAATCCACCGAGGAAACCCAACAGCCCGTGAGTCTTGTTTCCTGTTCCGGGCTGGCAGCGGAGTTCGGCGGACAGTTTGTCTTCGAGAACATCACCTGGCAGATCGAGCGTGGTGAGCGCTGGGGCGTGATCGGCCGCAACGGGTGCGGCAAGACCACGCTCACCAGATTCATCACCGGAGAACGCACCCCCGACCGTGGCGCGGTGGCGCGCGTGCCCGGGCTGCGCTTCGCCGTCATGGATCAGTTCCGCGAGTTCGGGGATGCCCAGACCGTCTGGGAAGCCGCCGCGCGCGGCTTCGCCGATCTGTTCGAGCTCGAGCGCGAATTGTCGCGCCAGTCGATGGCGATCGGCGAAGCCGGCGATGCCACCACACCGGCCATGCTCGAGCGCTACGCCACCAATCTCGAACTGTTCGAGCATCACGGGGGCTATCACGCCACCGCGCGCGTCGATGCCGTGCTCGCCGGCATGGGCTTCGACCCCGAGGTCGCCCGGACGCGCGACGTGGCGACGCTCTCGGGCGGTGAGCGGGGGCGTCTCGCACTCACCGCGCAGCTCGCGGCGCCGGCGGATGTCCTGATCCTCGACGAACCGACGAACCACCTCGACATCGCCACGGCACGCTGGCTCGAGAACTACCTGCTCGAGCTCGACGAAGCGGTGTTCTTCATCTCGCACGACCGGGCCTTCCTCGACAACGTGGCCGATCACATCCTCCACTTCGAGGGTGGCACCGCGACGCCGTACACCGGCAACTACGACGCCTTCGCCCTGCAGCACACCGAGCGGCGCATGTCGCTCGAGCGGGCGATCCGGAAGCAGAACGCCAAGATCGCCGCCGAGCAGGATTTCATCGACCGCAACATCGCCGGACAGAACTCCAACCAGGCCAAGGGGCGGCGCAAGAAACTCGAGCGGCTGCCGCGTCTCTCGCCGCCCCCGGGCGCCGAAGGCGTCATGGCGGTGAGCTTCGCCGCGGGCGCGCGTGGCGGCGACCAGGTGCTGGTCACGGAGCAGCTGGCGATGCAGATCGGCGACCGGGAACTGCTCCAGTCCTGCTCGATCATCCTGCGGCGCGGGGACGTCGTCGGCCTGATCGGTTCCAACGGGGCAGGGAAGTCGACCCTGCTCAAGACGTTGCTCGGCGAGCGCGCCCCCGACGGCGGCTCGGTCCGGTTGATGCCGTCGATCGATGTTGCCTACTATCGCCAGGACCTCGGTGACGTCGATCCCGACGCGACGATGTATGACCTGATCGCGGTCCGCCGTCCGGCGTGGAATCGCGGCCAGATCCAGGGCCACCTGGGCCGCTTCGGCTTCTCCGGTGGTGAAGTGCAGCGCAAGGCGGGCACACTTTCGGGCGGTGAGCGGGCGCGGGTGGCGCTCGCCCTGATGATGCTGACCGGGGCCAACCTGCTGGTGTTCGATGAGCCGACGAACCACCTCGACGTCGAATCGATCGAAGCGCTCGAGGACGCCCTCGAGACCTACGATGGCACCGCCCTGCTGGTCACCCACGATCGTGCCCTGCTCCGCGGACTGGCCACCAGGATCTGGTCGCTCGAGCAGGGGGTGCTCGAGGATTATCCCGGCACGTATTCGGAGTGGGAGGCAGTGCAACTTTCGCGGCGTGACACCGCCCGGCGCGAGGAGAGTGAGCGACGCGAGGCCGTGCGGGCCAAACCGGTGAAGGCGGGCAAGCCGGTGAGACCATCGGCATCCGGCAGCACCGATGCCACCAAGGCGCGCGCGCGCGAACGCGAAGCTGCGCGGGCAGAGGAAGTGGTGCTGGCGTGTGAGGCGACCTTGGCCCAACTCGAGGCCCAGTTGGCGGACCCGGCGCTCTACGCGGCAGCCGATGGGCGCGAGCGCGCCCGTCGGATCACCGCCGAACGTGACACAGCGCGCCGGGCGCTGGAAGCGGCGATGGCGGCGTGGGAAGCGGCGACCGATGCTCCGAAGTAGCTGTGTCGCCCTGAGCGTAGCGAAGGGCATGCGTGGTCGAGCTTCGCCGAAGAATCGCCACGCACATCCTTCGCTTCGCTCAGGATGACCGTTCCTCTCAGTCCCCCTTCCAACGCCTGATCTCCCGCCGCTGCTTCTTGTCGGGCTTGCCGCCGCCGAACCCGAAGTCCGGGGCGAGCCGCAGCTGCTCGGCGATCCGCTCGCGCGCCGCGCGGGATTCCGGCGTCTCCCGGTAGAGCAGTGCGGCGGCTTCCGCCGTGCCGCGACGCTCCGCCAACCCGGTGACCACCAGCACGAACTCCGACGGCGGCAAGCGCAGCCGCACGGTATCGCCCGGCGCCAGCAGCCGGGCCGCCTTCGCGGGTTCCCCATTGACCTCGGCCTTGCCCCCGTGGACGGCGTCGGTCGCAGCGGACCGGGTCTTGAAGAACCGGGCAGCCCAGAGCCACTTGTCGAGCCGAACCCGATCCAGCGGTTCGGGCGGACTCACAGCCGGCTCGCCGCCGGCAGAAAGCCGATGGCCTTGTTGAGCCAGCGCACGAACGGCAACAACGCCAGCACGTCGGTTTCGAGACGAGCCGGCAGCCTGGGGTCGAGCACTTCCTCGCGGGTGAGGTCGCGGCCGGCCGTGAACGACTTGAGCCGCAGCCACTCCGCGGCCGGGTGATCGGGCGCGAAGCCGCGCGGCACACGACTGAGCCTCGCTTCGTCACTCAGGGATCCAAAGCGGCGACGAAACGCCGGGGCTGCCACCAGCTTCTTGAGCGCGGTCGGCTGCTCGGCGATCGCCTCGCGGATCAGGTCCAGCGTGGGTTTTGGCGGCATCCAGATCCCGCCGCCCACCATGCTCTGATTCGGCTCGATGTGGACGTAGAGGCCGGCACCACCGTGCGCTTCGCTTCCGACTCCGCGTCCGGCATCATGGTGGAAGAACCAGCAGGCGGCGTGGGTCTTGTAGGGCGACTTGTCGGCCGAGAAGCGGACGTCGCGATGGATCCGGAACACCGATCGGCGCGGGTCGCCCAGCAGCTCGGGGGCGAGTCGGGCGAGCCGGACATCCATCTCCTCGACGAAGGCACGCATGGGACCGCGCACGTGGGCTTCGTACTCGATCCGATGCTCCTCGAACCAGCTGCGCTGGTTGTGCCGCTTGAGAGAGGCGAAGAAGCGGAACACCCCCGGATCGAACCCGGGAAATTGCTGGGTCGCCGGCGGGCGGGTGGATGGGCGGGTTGGCGATTTCGGCATCGGCAGGCTCCTTCCCCGGGCGTCCCTGCCCGCGGCCCATCATATTACATCCATCTTGAAACCGACGACGCCACCTCACGATCCCCAGCAGGTGCTCACGGGAGAGTTCCCGGTTGGGCCGGCTGCCCCCGCGCCGCCTCCGCGCGGGCTCGAACGGCTGTCGATTCCCCAGCCGCGTACCCTGCTCGCCGGCATCCTGGTGGTGCGCTTCGCGCTCGTCTCCCTGGTGGTCGGCCGTTCGCTTGGCCATGACCCCTCAGGGCCCGATGCCGCGAACGCATCCATCCTCGCGCTTGCCTTTGTCGCCATCGTTGCCTCAATCTGGCTGATCCTCCGTCTTGCGCGACGCCGCGAGGTTCCCGGACCGGATGGGCTGTTGTTGCAGGCGACCGTCGACGTCCTGGTGGTGACATCGCTGGTGGCGTTCACCAACAGCGCACGCGATGCGGGGACCGAAGCCACCTCGATCGCGGCCATGTACGTCGCCCTGGTGACTGTCTACGCCCTGCTGCTGCCCGTTGGCCGGGGGCTGATGGCGGTGGCCTTCGCGACCGTCTGCTATGTCGGCGTCACACTCGTCGCCCCGACCCAACCCGGCCTCGCCACCGATGCGGCCTTCTGGCTCCAGGTCGGGTCGATCGCCTTCGTCGGCGGCTTGATCGCCGTGCTCGGCAACCGGCTGGCCAGCGCGGCGACGGGCCAGCAGGTGCTCGCGGCCGCGCTGCAGCAGGCCCGTCTCGAGGCTGAGGAGATCCTCGCGACCATCCAGTCCGGCGTGATCACGATCGACGGTGCGGGGAAGCTCGCCTACCTCAATCCACGCGCGCGCCGGATTCTTGGCGATGACCGTGCCTTTGTCCAAGGGGCGCCGGTGCTCGACACGTTGCGCGCGCACTCCCCCGAGCTGCACGGGGCGATCCTGCGCGGCCTCAGTGAAGGGGGCCGGGTCGCCCGGGGAGAAGCCTCGGTCCGTCGCCGCGATGGGTCGCTGTTCCCCGTCGGCCTGAGCACGACCACCTTTCAGCGCCCGGGTGGCGATCAGCGCCTGGTCACCGCGATCTTCACGGATATCTCGGACCTGAAACGGATGCAGGAGTTCCGCATGCGGGCCGAGCGGCTCGAAGGGGTGGCGGCGCTCAGTGCCTCGCTGGCGCATGAGATCCGGAACCCGCTGATGGCGATTCGCAGTGCGGTCGAGCAGTTGTCGCGGTTGGTGGGCGATGATGAGGACGACCAGACCCTGTCGCGGCTGATCATGCGCGAAAGCGAACGGCTGAATCGCCTGTTGACGGAATTCCTGGATTTCTCCCGTGTCCGCGCCG
This sequence comes from Gemmatimonadota bacterium, assembly GCA_025361465.1. GTDB lineage: Bacteria > Gemmatimonadota > Gemmatimonadetes > Gemmatimonadales > GWC2-71-9 > Palsa-1233. Next base: position 8,248 of record JANYAG010000347.1, on the reverse strand, counting down.
TGAATTTCGAGAAACTCGACCTGCTGGAACTGGTCGAAGATGCGGCTCGCACCATCCGGGCCCATCCGGCGGCCAGTGGAGTCGAGTTGGCGATCGAAGGCGAGTCGGTCCACCTGGATGGCGATGCGGACCTGTTGCACCGGATCGTCAGCAACCTGGTCCTCAATGCCGCCCAGGCGCTCAACGGCCAGGGCACGGTCCGGGTGTCGGTCCATCGCGAAGCCGGTGGGGGCGCGCCGTCGCTGGTGGAGCGCGAGATCCGCCTGGTGGTGTCGGACAACGGACCGGGGATTCCCGAGAGCGTGCGCGAGCGGCTGTTCGAGCCGTTCGTCTCGGGGCGTCAGGGCGGAACCGGGCTGGGCCTGGCCATCGTCCAGCGCGCGGTGGCGGCGCACCGCGGCGTGATCCTGATGGACACGTCCGCCGAGTTGGGAACGACCTTTTCGATCTACCTGCCATCAACCTGGAATAGAGAGGACGGGGAATGAACCCACAGCCCTCGGTGCTGGTCATTGACGATGAGAGCGGGATTCTCGACACCCTGCGCATCCTGCTGAAGAAGGAAGGGTACGAGGTCGCGACCGCGCAGGGCGGCAAGGCCGGCCTGGACGCGATCCGCGGCGGCTCGCCCGACATCGTGCTCACCGACGTGCGGATGCCGCAATTCACCGGGCTCGACATCCTGCAGGCCGTCAAGGAGCAGGATGTCATGACGCCGGTGATCCTGATGACGGCACAGGCCTCGCTGCAGAGCGCGATCCAGGCGGTCAACGCCGGCGCGTTCTACTACCTCCAGAAACCGTTTGCCAACGACGAACTGCTCGCGATCCTTCGGCGCGCCTGCGAGTTCCGGCAGATCCGGGTCGAGAACAAGCAGCTCAAGCAGGAGATCCGGAAGGGCAGCGGCGGCTCGCCGCTCGCCGGCCCCACGCGGCCGATCGGCAAGTCGCGCCGCTTCCTCGATATTCTCAAGCTCGCCGATGTGGTGGCGCCCACCGACTCCACCGTGCTGCTCGAGGGCGAGAGCGGCACCGGCAAGGAGGTGCTGGCGCATTACATCCATGATGCATCGTTGCGCAACAACGGCCCCTTCATGTCGATCAACTGCGGCGCCCTGCCGGAAACGCTGCTCGAAAGCGAGTTGTTCGGCCACGTGAAGGGATCGTTCACCGGCGCGGTGCGCGACAAGCAGGGGCTCTTCGCCGCGGCGCGCGGCGGGACCTTCTTCCTCGACGAAGTCGGCGAAATGCCGCCGTCGCTCCAGGTCAAGCTGCTGCGCGTGCTGCAGCAGCGCGAGGTGATCCCGGTGGGTGCCACCGAGGTGCTGCCGGTCGATGTGCGGATCATCGCCGCGACCAATCGCAATCTCGAGGAAGAGGTGCAGCGCGGCAACTTCCGCTCCGACCTCTTCTACCGGCTCAATGTCATCGCGATCGAACTGCCGCCGCTGCGCGAGCGCCGCGACGACCTGATCCTGCTGATCGATCGCTTCCTGCAGGACCTCGCCGGGGAGCATGGCGAACCCAAGGCCCTGGCCGCCGAGGCGATGGATGCCGTGATGGTCTACAAGTGGCCGGGCAACGTGCGCGAGCTGCAGAACGCGCTCGAGCATGCCTGCGTGATGTGCCGCGGCAGCCTGATCGATGCCAGCCACCTGCCCGAGCGGATCACCCGCCGCAAGCGGGACCCGCTGGTGGCCGAGAAGGCCGAACCGAACCCGACCCTGGACCTGGTCGAGCGTGCCTACATCATGTTCGTGCTCCAGGCCGAGGGCGGCAACAAGACCCGCGCCGCCGAGGCGCTCGGCATTGACCCGAGCACGCTGTACCGCAAGCTGTCGCGCTATGAGGGGACCGAGGTGAAGTGATGGCCCAGGTCGCAGCGATCCTGCTCCTGCTCCTGGGCCTCCTGCCGATCGCCAACTGGATTCCGGGTGGGCATGGGGCGCCGTGGTACACGGAACGACTGCATCTCTGGACCAGCGGCGGGGCGATTGTGGTTGGCGTGGCGCTGATTGTCGGCATCACGGTGCGGCGCCATCCGACCGTCTGGCGCAACGGACTGTGGGCCGGAATCGCCTCACGGTGGCACACTGCTGATCGTCGGGCGGATGCGCTGATCGCACTCGCGGCTGCCTTCCTGTATGCTGGTGTCTCCCAGGTTGTCTTCTCCGCCAAGCCGGCAGTGATTGACGAGATCATTCAGGTATACCAGGCCCGGATCTTCACGAGCGGGCGGTTGTGGGCCGTAGCTCCCCCGCAGCCCGAGTTCACTTCGACGCTCTTCCTGCTCGATTGGGGCGGCAAGGTGTACGGTCAGTTTCCGGCTGGCGGCTCCGTCATGCTGGCGATCGGCACGTTGGTGCACGCCGAGTGGCTGGTCGGGCCAGTCTTTGCCGCACTCGGTGTATATGCATTCGCCCGCCTGCTGCGGCTCGTCGAGGTCCGGAACGGAGTCGCCCTCGCCGCCCTGTTGCTGCTCGCCTTCGCACCCTTCTGTGTCTTTCTCGACGCCTCGATGATGAATCACGTCACCGAGACGACCTGGCTCCTCTTCGCTGCGCTGGCCCTCGCCCACGCGACCGTCCCAGCTGCCGATGCGGCGCCCCGCGCCGCATTCCTCATGGGCCTCTGCCTCGGCATCGCCGCCACCATTCGTCCGCTGGACGCCGCGAGCTTCGCCATCCCGGCGGCGGTGTGGCTGCTCTGGCGCATATTCCGCGGCGGCCTGCCGCACCTGGAGGCATTATTGTGGAGCGGTGTGGGCATCGCCATTCCGATCGCACTGATGCTGCTGGTCAATACATCGCAGACTGGGCATCCCCTGGAATTCGGCTACACGGCGATGTGGGGAAAGTCGGTCGAATTCGGTTTCCATGACGCACCGTGGGGATTTCCGCACACTCCGGCTCGTGGCCTCGAGTTGGTGAACCTCTACCTGCTCCGATTGCAGAGCTACTTCCTCGAGACACCCGTCCCGTCCCTGCTCTTTGCAACCGGTGCACTCGCTCTTACGCATCGGCTCACCGCCTTCGATCGTTGGGCATTGACTGGCAGCGGGCTGCTGCTGCTCTGCTATTTCGCGTACTGGCACGACGGTTTCTACCTTGGACCCCGCTTCATGCTTCCGCTCACACCTTGGCTGGCGCTGTGGACCGCGCGCTTTCCCGTGACGCTGGAGGAACGGCGGGTGCCCATTCCCGTTCGGTGCGGAGTGGTCGCTGGGGCTGCCGCCGCCTTGATCATGGGGGCGACTCAGCTCGTCCCGATCCGGGTGGCGGAATACCGTCGCAGCGTGTCGTCACTGCGGTTCGACGTCGATGCACTGGCACGGCAAGCGGGAGTTCGCGGTGCGCTGGTCTTCGTGCGCGAAAGTTGGGGTGCCCAATTGATCGTGAGGATGTGGGCTGTCGGGCTTCCACGGATCGAAGCCGAGCGGGTCTACCGCACCACTGACGCGTGCCAACTTGATGCTGCATTGATGGCGGTGGAACGCGCCGGTGGGAATGCGGCCGAGTTGAGACGACGGGTGGCGCCTCTGCAGGCCGATTCGTCGCGCTTGACTGGCCTGCGGGTGTCGCCCGACACGACCCTGCACCTCCGCGCTGGGTCAACGATTGGCAGCCGCTGCCTCCGGCGTATTATCGAAGACGGCAGCGGCTTTACGATTTTCTCGCCGCTCGTGCTGGTGCGTGGCGAGGACAATCTCTATCTGCGGGACCTGCACGCACGGGACTCGATCGCCATCCAGGCGCACCCTGGTCGGCCGCTCTTCCTGTACACCAGGGCTACGTCGGCTTCCAGCATTCCCCGGTTTGTCCCCCTTTCGCTGGACTCGATGAGGGCCTCGTGGCGAGCAGACCAGGAAGGACCACCATGACCGTCGAGCGCCTTGCCTTGGTCATCCCGGCCTGGAACGAAGCGACCCGCCTGAAGGAGCATGCATTCTCTGACTTCGTAACGCGCCAGGAAGTCGTGGACCTGCGATTCGTGGATGATGGTTCGACAGATGCGACCCCGGAGAAGCTCGAGGCGATCCGCTGTCAGGCGCCGGAACGGATCACGGTGCAGCGGCTCGAACCGAACCGCGGCAAGGGTGAAGCAGTCCGGTTGGGAATGCAGGCGGCGTTCGATGCCGGATGTTCGCTGGCGGGCTATCTCGATGCCGATCTGGCGGCACCGCTCGACACGGCGCTGCTGCTGCGGGAGGCCCTGCTCGCCGATTCGTCCTTGGCCATGGTGCTGGGGTCGCGCGTCAAACTGCTCGGCTGGCGGATCAGGCGCTCCGAGCGGCGCCACTATCTGGGCCGGATCTTCGCAACCTGCGCGTCGCTTGCGCTCGGCATGCCCGTCTACGACACCCAGTGCGGCGCCAAGGCGCTGCGCGCGGGGGCAGCAACCGATGCGGCACTCGCCACCCCGTTTCTGTCACGCTGGCTGTTCGACGTGGAGTTGATTGCGCGCCTCCGTGATGCCGGGGCAGCGATGCGTGAAGTGCCGCTGCCGGTCTGGGAGGACCCCGGCGGGTCAAGCCTGCGCGCCCGCGACTTTCTGGCAGCGCCGGTCGAGCTGTGGCGCATCCGGCGGCGCTACCCGCCATCCGCCTGAGGTGTTGGTTTCTGTCCCACCACGATCAGGCTCAAGCCCGGGCCGAGACCGACCTTGTCCATGAGCTTGGCCAAGGGCAGCAGGAACTCATACGCGCGCATCTGGACGGGCGAGAGATCCTGCTTGCCGAGCTTTCCGCTGACCCACCAGCCCAGCACGCCAAGCCGGTTGAATTGTTCGCAGCTCACCACCTCGAAGCCGGCGTTCCTGAACTTGGTGGTGAGTTCGTCGGGGGTATACCGTCGGAAGTGACCCAGGGTGCGGTCGCACGCCGTGTACAGGCGGGGGTGGGCGGGGACCAGCACGATGGCGTGCCCGCCGGGCACCAGCGCCTCGTAGAACTCCTTGAGCGCATCCTGGTCGTGTTCGATGTGCTCGAGCACGTTCAAAGAGATGACGGTGTCGGGCTGTTCGGCCGCGATGCGCCTGCCGGCGCCCGCCGCTGCCAAGTCCAGGAATTGTGTTTGAACATTCTCCAAATGCCCGAAGCGGCGCTCGATCATTTCAACGTAGAACGGGTCATTGTCGGCGCACACCAGTAGTTCACGGTCCAGGAGTAGCTCGGTGAAGTTGCCGATTCCGCACCCGGCCTCCCAGACTCTCTGCCCGACGAACCGGATGAACTGCGCCAGCATCCAACGATTAAATCCCCGGGCCCGCCGCACCGACTGCAGGATGTAGTACCCGTCGTGTGTCGTGAACCGGGTATCGAAGAAGCGGTACTTGAGCAGATACCAGCCTGCCGCCACCGCATCCCGCCAGCCGATGTTCTTCCCTTCCGCCGCCGTCCGCCCGTGGTAGCTGATCGAGACTTCGTACAGGCGCAGGTTCCACTGCGCCAGTCGGGTCGTCAATTCGGGTTCGATACCGAATCGGTTCGAATTCAGCGGGATCTGTCGCAGGATGTCCGCGCGCACCGCCTTGTAACACGTTTCCATGTCGGTGAGGTTGATATCATTCAGGACGTTGGCGATCCAGGTCAGCAGGTGATTGGCCACCGAATGCCAATAGAGAAGGACCTTCCGCTGCGCGCCCGCGGCGAAGCGCGAACCGAACACCGCATCGGCTTTTCCCTCCAGGATCGGTGCGAGCACCTTGGGGTAGTCGTTGGGGTCGTACTCGAGATCAGCGTCCTGGATGATCGCGATGTCGCCGGTCATTGCCGCAATTCCCGTTCGGATCGCCGCCGCTTTCCCCTGGTTGCTCGCATGCCGGAGGACCTTGATCCTGCTGTCGCGTGCGGCCAGTTCCTCGAGAACCGCAACGGAGCGGTCGCGGGAGCAGTCATCGATACAGATCAGCTCGATGGGGAGCTCGACCGGGCTGGCAAGAACCGTCTGGACGATGCGTCGAAGGGTCCTTGCCTCGTTGTACACAGGCATGAGGACGGAAAGGAGCCGATAGCGGGAAGATTGGGTCGTCATGAGTCCTGATGGGGCTCCGCAGCTGGAGCTTCCGCGTGAAGGCTCACGTCGGGAAGCTCACGAATCGTCGAAAACCAACGAGGCATGCCTGTCCGAACTCAATTCGGATGCCGCTCCTATAGTAACATCGCCCTCGTCCGAGAACCTCCAGAATCCTTAGGGCAACAACCTTCCTCCCCACTGGATCACGCCTGCGTTTGGCGTCGGCTTGTCGAACAGGTATCCGTACCCTTTCGGGAATCGTACCGTGTGCATCGGCGCGTGCGCCCGTTCAGCCTCCAATGCCGTCCGGAACCAGAGGTGAAAGACGGTGCTGTAGTATCCGGTCTTCAGCCCGCGTAGTGCCATCTCCTTGGCTCCCCGGTAGTCTCCTTCCCAGACGAGGCAGCCGGTTACGCTCGCCATCGCGGGCGCAAAATCCCGCAATGTGAGGACTTGGCGGTAGAGGGGAATCGCCTCGGGGCAATCCGATCGCTGGCGATACCATTCCGCCAATTGGAGGATCGGACCTTCGGACTTGTCATACAACTGCAAGGCGACGCGATAGGCGTCGATGCCTCGTTCCGGGGATTCCAGTCGATAGACTAGCGTTCCGAAGGCGACCCAAGCACGGTAACTATCGGGTGCATCAACGAGTGTCTGGGACCACATCGACAGTGAGCTGCGCCAGATCCGGTGCCGGGAAGCGGACCGAGAGGCCCCCAGCGCGGCGATCACGATCACACCCGTGCCCATCACACCTTGCAGCACCACCTTCCGTCGCCCAGCGGTCGTCCGGATTGCTTCGGTGCCGAACGCGGCCACGGCCAGCATCGCGCCGATGCTGGAAAGGAAGAGCGTCCGTTCCGCCATCGTGATCCCGGTCGGAATCAGGACGTTGCTGACCGGGAAAAGCCCGATCGCCACCCACGCGACACCGAAGGCAATCACAGGTGCCCGCGACCGAAGGCGGAAGGCGAGCAGCAAGATCATGATCACGATCGCAAGACCGAGCCATTGTGCTCCCCCCCAACTGGTCGCCTGGTCGATGACTCGGGGCGAGTAGTCGGCCTGCAGCGTCGCGGGCCAGAGGTGGAGTCGCAGCCACTCGGGGACCACAACCAGCATCGTTTCCAGTCGGCTCAACGCCGTACTTTGGTAGAAGGCTTCCGCCTTGAAGGTGCCGCTAGTGGTTTCCATGGGAATGAGGGAACGAATCGCCACCGCAAGCACCACGGCCAGGAGTTGGACCAGCCAGACGGGGCGCGTCAGGCGCCAGCGACCCGGCGCAGTGTCCTTGATCACCAGTACTTCCGCTGCGAGGAGCAGGCCGAAGAGCATCAGCCCCGTTTCCTTGAAGTGTGCTGCCACGAAGGTGGCTAAGCCCAATCCCACGGCGCCACTCCACCCGGGCAGCCCTTCGCGTCGACGAGCGATGTACCAAGCGACCGCCAGCGCGCTGATCAGCCCGACAATCACCTCGGCCTGATTGACCGCCAATGCAACCGCCTCCACATGCACGGGATGGACTGCGAAGAAGAGCGCCGCCGCCAACGCGCCCCAGAAGGGAAGCAACTCGAGCGCCAGGATCAGCACGGCGATTGCGGAAGCCGCGTACAGAGCAACCTGGACGACTTTGAACGAAAACGGGGCGCCGCCTCCCATCTTCCATTCGAGGGAAATCAGGATGGAGGTGAACGGACGATAGAGGAGGCGTGAATAGGGTGCCGGCCAGTAAGCTTGGGTTAGGATCGCCTTGACTTGGTCAAGATGCTGGGCACGCCAATCCTCGACGACCAGAGGGATATCGTCCTGGGCGAAATAGTTGGAGAGAGTGTTGGCGCTGCTACCGGCCGCCGCACAGGCGACCAGCAAGCCGGCAGCGAGATTTCTCGTCCCTCTAATTCGGTGCCGCAGCATTTGCCCTGCCTGGTGTCGGAAATGGTCCAAGTGATTGGATCGAGGCCATGGCGGCCAGACGGAGGCCTTGCCCTTGCAAACTACCAGACAAAGAGACGGGTCGGAAGGGGGGAACTGGCCGCTAAGTATCGGACTAACCTCTTGTCTCCCAATACTTTCGGTCGTCGCGGCTCGATCTGGCACCACTCGTGCTCTTATCCGGACCGAGAGCCGGCCAGCAGTCAGAAGGCCGAATCGGCCGCGCGCGCCGTAACGCGCCACCAAACACGGAGAACTACACTATGCTGGCCAGGAATCGGAAGGGCTTCACCCTGATCG
>JANYAG010000335.1 GCA_025361465.1 Gemmatimonadota bacterium | reverse complement strand
ATCCGAAGGAACCTGCGAGCTGCCGACTGACCTCGGCTCCAAGGACCTGTGTTCGGACATACGGTGGATTCGCGATGACGATATCAAACAGCATCGGTGTTGAGGCGATTGCTTCAGAACTGAACAGGTCGCCGGAAGGAGAAGTGGAACCAAGTACAGACTCGAGAAAGTCACCGTGCCGGCAGTCCAAAGTGGCGCCGTGAGCCAAGCCGGAGAGATTTCGATGCAACCGCTGAACCGAACTGCCGTCAGTGTCAAATCCCGCTACAATGGACGGCGTTACACCTCTACTTTGGAGGCGACAGATCAGCGCGTCCAAGAGTACTCCGTCGCCTGCTGCGGGATCCAAGATTGCCGGCCGGCTTGTGCCGACCCACGCCTCCACCGCCTGATCGGCAATGAATGCCGCAAGTTGTGGCGGAGTGTAGTGCGAGCCAGCGGCCTTGCGCTCACGCTTCGTCATTACTGCCAGGCTAGGCAACGAGTCAACCTCGACGAGATAAGGGCTCAGGTGACCAAGTATAGTAGGTGCTTGCGGTGCTCGGCTAACCGCAAAAATGCGCGCAGTCGCATGCTCGCGCGGGCGAGGTGGAACGTTGCTGCCCAACTTGTAATTATACCGCCCAACCCCGGCTTCGCTCGCGCACGCTCGCTGTCGAATCCGACAATGCGGCAAGGGATTGCGACAACCGGTCCAACGGACTCTGCACCCCCAACCCGCCGCGATTGAGGACATGGGTGTACAACATCGTCGTGGTGACGTCCCGATGCCCCAGCAACTCCTGGATCGTCCGGATGTCCGCCCCGCCCTGCAACAGGTGCGTCGCGAAACTGTGCCGCAAGGTGTGACACCCCGCCGGCTTGGCAATCCCCGCCCTTCGCACCGCCACCCGCATCGCCCGCTGCACCGCCGTCTGGTGCAGATGGTGCCGATACCCCCGCCCATCCGCCAGCCGCCGGCGCCGCGACGCCGGAAACACCCACTGCCACCCCCAGCTCACCGGCGCCTCCGGATACTTCCGCGCCAACGCCCCCGGCAACGCCACCCACCCACCACCCCGCGCCCGATCCCGCTCATGCACCGCCCGCACCCGCGCCAGATGCCGCTCCAGCAGCGGCACCAGCACCCCCGGCAATACCGTCACCCGGTCCTTCCCGCCCTTCCCCCGCCGCAACACGATCTCCCGCCGCACCAGGTCAACATCCTTCACCCGCAACGTGACACACTCCGTCAACCGCAACCCGCTGCCATACAACAACAACCCCACCAGGGCATACACCCCCGCAAGCTCGCGCAACACTCGGCTCACCTCGTCCGGCGTCAACACCACCGGCAACCGCGTCGGACCCTTCGCCCGCGGAATCTGCCCCGCCACCCGCAACGGTCGATCCAGCACCTGGGCATAAAGACACTGCAACGCCGCCAGCGCCTGCGTCTGCGTCGCCGCCGCCACCCGCCGCTGCTCGCGCAGGTAGCCAAGAAACGCCACCACCTCCGCCTCGCCCATCGTCGCCGGATGCCGCAGCCGGTGATAGCGCACGAATCGGATCACCCAGCCGCAATACGCCGCAATCGTCCGCGGCGAATAGTGCCGCAGCGCCAGATTCGACTGCAACCGCTGCAGCAGGGGCGAATTCGACTGCAAAGCGACGGGAGGAGGATCGTCAACCATCCCGAACTGTTACCTCAGCCCGCCTTCGCCGCGGTCCCAATCCACGCAGCACACCGCCCCGCAACGCAGCCGAGGACCCCACATCGGCCATCACCGCTCACCGTTCACCCGTCACCGTTCAATCCGACCCGAATAAACGGAATTGAGCCCGCTCTGGCGCTCACGCCCACCCTTCCCGAGATTTCCTCCATGCGCATCGGCTTGGTAGGCTTCGCGGGGTCCGGCAAGACCACGGTGTTCAACACCCTCACCGGGCTCCACGTCCCCACCGGCTTCGGCGGCGACGTCCACCTCGGCACCGTCAAGGTGCCCGACCGGCGTATCGACCGTCTCAGCGCCATCTTCTCGCCCAAAAAGACCACCTACGCCGAGATCGTCTTCAGCGACATCCCCGGCGAGCACGGCGCCGAGCTCAAGGGCCTCTCCGGCAAGGCGCTGCAGCAGATCCGCGAACAGGATGTCCTCTGCCTGGTGCTGCGCGCGTTCGCCAATCCCGCCCTCGACCACCCGGCCGACCCGGCCCGCGAACTCGACGCCTTCGCCACCGAATGCCTCTTCGCCGACCTGGCCATCATCGAGCGTTGGCTCGAGCGCGCTCGCAAGGAGAAGAAGAGCGCCCTCGACATCGGGCACTTCGAGCTGATGCGCGCCACCCTCGAAGCCGAAAAGCCGCTGCGCTCCATTCCGCCATCACAACTCGACCGCAGCGCGCTGACCTCCTTCGGCTTCCTCACCGACCGACCCTTGATGGTGGCAATCAATTGCGCCGAAGCGGCGGTGACCGAACCGCTGCCACCCGCCATCGCCGATCGCCTCGGCTCGCTGCACGCGGGCGGCCTGGTGCTCTCGGCCAGCGTCGAAGCCGAGATCGCGACCATGGATCCCGCCGACCAGCAGGTGTTTCTCGACGACCTCGGCCTCTCCGAATCGGCCGTCACCCGCTTCATCCAGATCGCCTACGGCCTGCTCGACCTGATTTCCTTCTTCACCGTCGGCCCCGACGAAGTGCGCGCCTGGCCGATCAAACGCGGCACCAGCGCCAAACAGGCGGCAGGCAAGATCCACTCCGACCTCGAGCGCGGCTTCATCCGGGCCGAGGTAATGCACTACCCACAGTTCATCGAGGACAAGTCGGAACATGTCGCGCGTGAGGTCGGTCACCTCAAACTCGAAGGCAAGGACTACCTGGTGGCCGACGGCGACATCCTCAACATCCGCTTCAACGTCTAGGGCGCGACCAGGCGGCCCCGGAGCGCCGCGTCGGAGCCGCTTATCTTCTTCCCACGCCCTTCACCCGCACCCGGCCGGCCATGAAACGCCTCATCGAATGCGTCCCCAATTTCTCTGAAGGACGCAATCCCGACCTGATCCGCCAGATCACCGACCAGATCGAGTCGGTCGCGGGCGTCCGCCTCCTCAACGTCGACCCCGGACACGCCACCAACCGCACCGTCGTCACCTTCGTCGGCGACCCCGATGCCGTCATCGAAGCCGCCTTCCGCGCCATCCGCACCGCCGGCGAACTGATCGACATGCGCCAGCACCACGGCGAACACCCCCGCATGGGCGCCACCGACGTCTGCCCGCTGGTGCCGATCTCCGGCATTTCGATGGAAGAGACCGCTGGCTACGCCCGGACACTCGCCGAGCGCGTCGGCCGCGAACTCGACCTCCCGGTGTACTGCTACGAAGCCGCCCAGCCCGACCCGGCCCGCAACAACCTCGCTGTGATCCGCGCCGGGGAATACGAAGGACTGCCCAAGAAGATCCTGCTTCCCGAATGGAAACCTGACTTCGGTCCCGCCACATTCGATGCGCGGCGCGGTGCCACCGTGATCGGCGCCCGCGACTTCCTCGTCGCCTTCAACGTCAACCTCACCACCACCTCGACCCGCCGCGCCAACGCCATCGCCTTCGACGTCCGCGAAGCGGGACGCACCCCGCTCGATCGCCATGGCGAGCCGATGCACGACGCCGCCGGCAACCCGATCATCGTTCCCGGCACCCTGAAGAGCGTCAAGGCGATCGGCTGGTACATCGCCGAGTACGGCCGCGCCCAGGTGTCGATGAACCTGACCAACGTCCGGGTGACGCCGCTGCACGTGGCCTTCGACGAAGTCTGCCGCGCCGCCGCTGCCCGCGGCATCCGCGTCACCGGCTCCGAGCTGGTCGGCCTGGTGCCACTGCAGTGCCTGCTCGACGCCGGCCGCTACTTCCTCGCCAAACAGCAGCGTTCGACTGGCGTGTCGGACCGAGAGCTCGTCCGCATCGCCATCACCTCACTCGGCCTCAACGACGTCGCCCCGTTCCATCCGGAGGAACGCGTGATCGAATCCCTGTTGCACGATGCCACGGCAGAACGACTGGTCAGCATGACCGTCACCGCCTTCACCGAAGAAACCGCCAGCGAAAGCGCCGCCCCCGGTGGTGGCTCGGTCGCCGCCACCGTCGGCGCGCTCGGCGCCGCACTCGGCACCATGGTGGCCAATCTCTCCAGCCACAAGCGCGGCTGGGACGATCGTTGGCAGGAGTTCTCTGATTGGGCTGAAACGGGTCAGCGCTACACCGGCGAACTGCTTCGCCTGGTCGACGAAGACACTCGCGCCTTTGAAAAGGTGATGGCTGCGTTCGCGCTGCCGAAGACCACTGATGAAGAGAAATCCGCCCGCACCGCCGCCATTCAGGCCGCGACCCGCGTCGCCACCGAGATCCCCTTTCGCGTCATGCAGGCTGCCCTCGCTTCGATGGCGATGATCCGCGAGATGGCCGAACACGGCCAGCCGAGTTCATCGTCCGACGCCGGAGTGGGGGGACTCTGCGCGCGCACCGCCGTCATGGGCGCCTGGCTCAACGTGCAGATCAACGCGGCCACCCTGCACGACCGGGCGTTTGCCGACGATCTCCTCACCCGCGGCGCCGAAATCGCGCACCAAGCCCAAGAGCAGGAAACCGAGATCCTGAGGATCGTCACTTCCCGGTAGCGCGCCTGTGGTTCGGATGAGCCGGGAAAGGGGACTTTTTCGCTCTTGAAGTGACCCCTCCCAGGACTCACCGCGCATGCGCCACCTTGCCGCCCCGACCGCCCTGCTCGCCCTCGTGGCCTGCGGCGGCTCCTCCCCGACCACCAGCAACCCTCCCCCATCCGGTAATCCACCGGCTTCGGTTGCCGTCCAGGCGGGCGATGCCCAGCAGGCCGAGCCGGGCGCGGTCGTTGCCATCAAACCGGCGGTCATCGTCAGGGACGCCTCGGGCCAGCCAGTTTCGGAGGTGGCAGTGTCGTTTGCGGTCGATTCGGGCGGCGGCAGCCTCACCGGCGCCTCGGCAACCACCGGCTCCAACGGCATCGCGACCGTGGCGAACTGGACCCTCGGCACATCGGAGGGGCGCAACGTGCTGAGGGTGACGGTCGGGACACTTGCGCCTGTCAAGATCGCCGCGACCGCGATGATCACCGGGGCGAGTTTCCCGCCCGCGACGCTCGGGGTCGGCGGCGGCTCGATCACCGTGCTGCAGCCCGGACCACTCAACGGCTTCAAGCTCGACGTGCCAAGTGGCGCGTATGCCGGGGGGTTGCAGGCCACGGTGCGCTATGCCTCGAACGTGAGCATTCCGCGTTCACCGACCGTCAACCCGGTCTCGCCGCTCATCACCATCAGTACCACCGCGGACTACGCGACGACACCGCTCACCATCCACATAGTGGCGGACATTCCCACGGGCACCTTTCCGGTGATCATGATGTACGACCCGGCCAGTGGTGCAATGGATGCCTTGACCACGACGGAGTGGGATGCCCACGGAGTGACCGCGATCACCGGTTCGCTGAACGGGGCACACCTCCTGAGCGGCGCCTCGCTGCGCGCCAATGGCCGGATCGCCTCACTCGCGGATCCGGGCGCGGTCATCTTTGTCGACGCACTGCCACTCGATGTGATCATGCGCGACTACGATTCCGGCTATCGGCCCGGCGTCGACGATTGGGAGTTTCCGCGGACGCCCACGGAGATTTGGTCAACCAGCGGCATCGGGTCACCGGCAACCTCGCTCTGGTACTTCAACGCCCGCCCGAGTCCCCAGAAGCTGAACGGTCGATTTCAGTTGACGGCCAATGTGCCACTCAGCGATCGCATGGGTATCCGGTGGACGAGCATCGTGGGAAAGAACTTCGACATTGCATTGGCCAATGCGGTGCATGACGCCATGACGCCCTACGCAGGAAGCAAGGCGTCCTTTCTGTACAATCAGTTCCTGGTGATGCGGGCCAAGTTCGCTCACGGAGCGGAGAATGGCGGCCAGCCACGGGCACAGCTCATCGCGATCACCAACCCGAGTTTCACCTCCTACCTGATCGTGTATCGAGTCCAGGGTGACCGCCTGTACGTGGCCGATCCCGTCATGCCGGGTGACGTCAACCAGTCCCTCCAGTTCTCGGCGGGTGGTGGCATGTCACCATACACCAATAGCGGGCGCGCGGCGACGCCTCCGTATGACGAGGCGCTGAACGGCGGGCTGACGACGTTGCTTCCGCTGTTCGACCAGCTGCCCGCGACCTACGCCCAAGTTGCCGCCGGCACAATCGGGGACGCCGAGTTCCCGACCTACGAATTCCACGGGTGGGCCGGGCGCCTCTATGATACGCTGTTCCTGGTCGACACCCTCCGTTGGTGGATTGAATGCGCCCAGTGCAAGAACGGCTTCGCAACCACACTGTCGCCGAGTCCCGCAAACAACATCGCCACGAGCATTGGCTGGTACATCCTCAACCCGTTCACCGTCCTCGGCTCGTTTCCGCTCGGTGGATTCCTGGCCTCAACCAATCCACCCGCGGGCACCGAATACCAGATGGGCCTACCGGTCGCCTCAGCCACAAGTCCACATTCCTCTTCCTCCGATGGTTGGTGGCTGGACTGGCACAAGTTCGTGCTCCGCCGCCTGCAGACCTCTATTACTCCCGCCGCACCAACCGGCATGCTGACCGTGCCGCTGAAGCTGAAGCATCAGGCCACCCTGTCCCTCCTGCCTGCCAGCGTGCGCTATCGCTGGGACTTCGGCGACGGCAAGCCCAAGGTGACCCTCGACAACAACCCCAATATCGAACACATCTACGAAGCGGTCGGCACCTTCCCGGTCACCGGCGAGATCATCGACCTCCGCAACGATCAGGTGATTGCGCGCGCGACCGAAACAGCGACCATCACTTTGCCGCATTTTATCTGGGTCTTCCAGACGGTGAATGCCCCCACCATCGTGAATCCGCCGGGAGGCATTGGATCCGAGCACTCCGACACGCTCATCCAGGCCATGATCACGGGTTGGATGACCACGCTGCGCCAGACGCCATCCAGCGGCCAGGTCGAGGTGCTCACGGACGGGACCTGCAAGGGAGCGGTGTTGAACATGCCGACCGCGGGCGGGGGCCCCGGGCCAACCAAGGCCTACTTCGGCGCCAACTGTCCGGACCCGGATTTCGTCCAGTCGTTCACCATGGGAACGCTTGGCAGCGGAACCGTGACCGGAAGTGCTGTCGCGACGAATGCCGATCCGAATGCCATCACAGTACCCGGTGGCTCGATCAACGCCGCCATGACGGGACCGACATTGAGCGGAACCATCGTCTGGCTGGTGCGGTACAGCACCGGCATCGCCACCTACACCTTCACCTTCCAGGCGATCCAGACCTTGCCAGTGCCGTAGCCACGCGCTACTGCCAGTACCCGCCCAGCCACGAACACGGCGGTGGCACCAGCAAGAGCCACTCGATCGCCGGCTCACCAATCGGCGCGCCCGGCGGCACATCCACGGTCGGTGCGCGCGGCGCCGGCGTGGACGGACGGGAAAGGAAGCGGCGGATGTCACTCAGCAGTAGCGCCGAACTCGCCCGCGTCGCGACGTCCGCTGTTGCCGATGGCGCCAGCGCGGTGACTCGCTGCTGCAGCGCAAGGGTGGCCAGCGCCCGCACCTGCGGCATCGCCGCATTCGCCGCCACGTCCATCAATTGATCGATCACCACCCGTTCGATCGCCCGCTTGATCTCCGCTTGGTACGGCGTCCGCGCCGCCGCATTGAAACTCGCAGCCACCAGCGTATCGATCACTTCGTCCAGCCCCGGCAGCGATGGCTCGAGCGCGTGCTGCTCCACCAGACGCGCCGCCCGCTCAGCGCCGAGGATGTTCGCCACCACATGCTGTGCCGCCACCACCGCCGGCGTCACCGCATCGAACGCGCCGCCGGTGTAGCGCGGAAAGAGCTCGCGCGTGCTGCCATATCCCGGCGGCCGCGGTGGAATCAACTGCAACAGCGCGTCGGGCAGCGCCAGCGTTGCCGGCGTCAGTGCCCGCATCAGCGCGCTGAGGGAGGCTCGCTGCTCGGCGCCGGTCGCACGACGGAACGGTTGCCGCCCATCGCCCCGGATAGCGTAGATGTAATGGATCCCGCCCAGCACGCTCGCCGCCGCCTCGACCTGGTAGCGATGATGCAGATAGAGCGGCACCAGCGTCTCTTCGAGTTGCGCCATCGGCGTGCCGAGCTTGATCGCGTTGGCACCGAACGTCCCAAGCGCCACCTTCCGCACCGCCATCATCCGGTCGAGTTCGGCGGCGGCATCGGTGCCATTCGACCATTGGTCAACCCGCGGGTTGACCTCGATGTCCTGGTTGGTCTGGTAGCGCAGGTCCTTGGCCCATGCCGCATCGAGGATCTGCCGCAGCGCCTGCGCTTCGTTGGTCCCCTTCGGGAAATCCTGGTAGCCATACGCGATCGCCACCTTGTCCCACGCCCCGATACCATCGGTATACACCTGCGAGGCGTCGAGCGTGCCGTCCGCTTTCAGCGTCACCAGCGGTGAGGGGTAATCCATCACGCTGATCCGCCCGGCATCACTGTCGTAATAGTTGTGGCCGAAGCCCAGGGTGTGCCCCACTTCGTGCGCGGCGAGGTGGCGCAGCCGCTGGAGTCCCCACTTCTCGATCTCCGGGACCGCTTCATCGCCCTTCTTGTACGGTTGCAGCAGCCCCTCGGCGATCATCCAGTCCTGCCGCACCCGCAGCGACCCCAGCGTCACCACGCCCTTGATGATCTCGCCGGTGCGCGGATCACTCACCCCGCCGCCATAGCTCCAGCCGCGCGTCGAGCGGTGCACCCAGTTGATCATGTTGTAGCGGATGTCGAGCGGCGACGCTCCCGCCGGCAGCAGCTCGACCCGGAACGCATTGCGATACCCCGCCGCCTCGAAGGCCTGGTTCCACCAGCGCGCCCCTTCAAGCAGCGCCGAACGAATCGGTTCCGGCGTCCCGGGATCGAGGTAGTAGATGATCGGCTTCACTGGAT
>JANYAG010000334.1 GCA_025361465.1 Gemmatimonadota bacterium | reverse complement strand
CGAGCCGCGCAGGTCGATGGCGCCGAAGCGCGCCTGGTCCCCGTGGGTCCTCCTCTATCTCGCGGTCCCGGCGTCGATCGGGCTCGCCCGGACGAACGGGTCGGATACCCTTGTCTTCGCGGTGACGTGCCTCAGCATGCTGCCACTCGCCGCGCTGATGGGGACGGCGACCGAACATCTCGCCGAGCGCAGTGGCCCGGCGCTCGGTGGCCTCATGAACGCCACCTTCGGCAATGCGGCCGAACTGATCATCGCGATCGTTGCTTTGCGCGCCGGACTCGTGGAGCTGGTAAAGGCCTCGATCACCGGCTCCATCCTCGGCAACCTGCTGTTCGTCTTGGGCATCGCCCTCGTGGCCGGTGGCCTGCGACGTCCGCTGCTCACCTTCAATCGCACCGCCGCCGGCATGGCGACGGCCATGCTCGCGCTGGCCGTCGCGGCCCTGATGATGCCGGCCCTCTTCCACTCAGCCCATCCCGGGAGCGCCGACGGCGAGCGCCAGCTGTCCGATGTGGTGGCCCTGATCCTCGCCGTGACGTACGCGCTTTCCCTGGTTTTCGTGCTGCGCACGCATCGCCCACTGTTCGTGCGCGAAGCCTCGGGGCGCCAGGCGGCGACGACACCGTCGTGGAGTGTCACCAAATCGCTGGTGCTCCTGGCGATCGCCACGGTCGGCGTGGCGGTGGAGTCGGAGATTCTTGTCGGCGTCATTGAACCGACGACTCGCGCCCTGGGCGTCTCCGAGGTCTTCCTCGGCCTGATCCTCATTCCGATCATCGGCAACGCAGCGGAGCACTCCACCGCCGTGGTCGCCGCGTTCAAGGGCGACGCCGATCTCGCCCTCCAGATCGCCGTCGGGTCGAGCACCCAGGTTGCCCTCTTCGTGGCGCCGGTGCTGATCCTGCTTGCTCCTCTGCTGACCACAGCCCCGATGACCCTGGTTTTCACTCCCTTCGAGGTGGCCGGACTGGGGGTGGCGGTGGTGGTTTCCGGGTTCATCACCCTGGATGGGGAGTCCCATTGGTTTGAAGGGGCGCAACTGGTCGCGCTCTATGCCATTCTCGCGGCGGTCGCGTGGTTCATTTGACGCCTACCCCCTCGGGCGCCTACGTTGCAGGACTGATCCTCGAAACGGAGCGCCGGCGTGCCACTGCTGCGTAGGTGCGTGCTCTATTGCGGCGGAAGTGACCACACTCCCCCGGAGCTGCTCCGGGGCTGGGCCGCGTCGCGCGAGCTCCCCATCGAGGAGCACCGACGCGCTGAGGACATCGAGACCATGGTGCTTCGTGGTCGAGGCGTCGCGGTCTTTATCGAGGGATCGCCGGACCACCCCGAGCACGAGGCACTTCTCCGCCGGCTCAAGTCGGACCCCTTCACGGCGATCGTCCCGGTGACGATCCTTACGGAGACGCACGATTCCCGGGAGATGGTGCGCTGGTACCAGGCCGGGGCGGACGAGGTCCTTTCGCCGCTGTTCATGCCCGAGGAGTTCCTGGCGCGCCTGGACGCCATGGTGTCGCGTGCCGAGCGGGACGTGTCCGTCCACCCTTCGACCAGGTTGCCGGGGACAAATGAGATCGAGCGGGAATTCCGTCGGCGGGTGGAGAGCAAGACGCTCTTCGCCGTCTGCTACGCCGATCTGGATCATTTCAAGGAGTTCAACGATCGCTACAGCTACTACGATGGTGATCGCGTCATCTATATCCTGTCGCGCATTCTTCACGATGTCGTGCGCGGCCTGGTCGGCGCGAATGGGTTTGTCGGGCATATCGGTGGCGACGATTTCATCTTTGTGACGTCCTTCGATGACTTCTCGGCGGTCTGTACCGAAATCCTCGCCGTGTTCGATGAAATGGTCCCGCTCCAGTACAATGAGCAGGACCGGCGTGCCGGGTACTTCTTCGGCAAGGATCGCCGGGGGCAATTGCATCGGGTGCCCCTCATGACGCTGTCGATCGGGGTGGTGACCAACCAGCACCGGGAGTTCACGCACCCGGCTCAGGTGAGCGAGCTGGCCACCGAAATGAAGAGCTACGCCAAGACGCTGCCTGGCTCCGTGTTTGTGGTGGATCGTCGGCGTGGAGAACAGGAAGTCCGCAGCGGGCCTGGCGGACTCGACGCAAGGAATCCCTGAGGTACTCATGAACGTGACCTGCCCGCAGTGCGCCACCATCTTCCGCGTCGATCCGGCGAAGGTTCCGGAGCGCGGCGTGCGGGCGCGCTGCTCCGTGTGCGCCGGTCTGATCGCGGTGCGCCGTCCCCCCCTTGCACCCGAGGTGGTCACTCCCCGGCCCGCCCTGGGCCTGACCGAGGAGATGCCCTCCGTCCGCCCCGTTCCGGCGGCGCCGGTCATCCAGAGTGCGCCGCCGGCCCTGCCGCGCACGCCACCGGCACCGGCTGCTGTCCCAGTGCCTCCCCCGGCACCGATGGTGCCACCTCCGCCGACTGCCGAACCAGCACGGTTCGCCCCAGCGGCGGTTCCAGAGCCCCCGGTCATGCCAAACTCGCCCCCCTCGGTCACCTTCTCGGCGCTGCCACCGGACGCACCGGGGCCGGGCATGGCCCGGGGCGGGGCGGCGAGGGGCGGCAGTCCCTTCACCAACCCGTTCCTGCAGCAGGACCCGGGAACGCGGGCCCGCCGACTGGCGCGTGCCCTGATCTCCGACCTCGTCGTCTACCACCCCGAGAAGCGCCAGCGGGGTCTGGCCGATGGCAACCTGAAGGAGCTCTTCGCCGAGGAGATCCGTAAGAGCTGGGAAGAGTACTCCGAGCAGGTCGGCGAGGAGATCGCCTCGAGTACCCCCTACTTCACCGAGGCCTTGAACGAGATCCTCTCGGAGGGTCGTCAGCTGTTCGGCTGATTCCGGCCGGTCGCCCGAGCGGGACCCGGCGGCTATCTTTCGTGCAGGACTACGGGCCGTTTGCCGGCGCCTCCGGGCGGATGGTGGGCGGCCCTCTTCATGAGGCGGAACCAGGCTGATGGCGGATCTTGGCGAGCGGGTGTCGGGTGTAAAGCAGCGCGTGGTCGAACTCCGAGACTTCCTTTGACGTCCGGGCGAAGGCAGCACGGCTGGGTGAGCTTGAATCCCGACAGTCCGATCCGGCGTTCTGGGCCGACGGTGAGCGTGCTCGCGAACAGGTGCAGGAGATCAAGGCCCTGAAGGGCTGGGTGCTGCCCTTCACCGATCTTGAATCGCGCGTCGATACCGTCAGTGGCCTGCTCGAGCTGTTGGAGATCGAGCCGGATGCCGCGTTGACCAAGGACCTCGGGTCTGAACTTGATCGTCTCGAGAAGGACTTCGGTCGCTTCGAGCTCCAGATGATGCTGCGGGGCCCTGATGACGGCCGCGATGCCATCCTCACCATCCATCCCGGGGCGGGCGGCACCGAATCGCAGGACTGGGCCGAGATGCTGATGCGCATGTATGTGCGCTGGGCGGAGCGCAAGGGATTCAGCGTGTCGATCCTCGACCTGATGCCGGGCGAAGAAGCCGGGATCAAGTCGGTCTCCATCGAGATCAAGGGACAGTACGCCTACGGCTTCCTGCGCGCCGAAAAGGGCGTGCACCGCCTGGTGCGGATTTCGCCCTATGATTCCCAGGCCCGTCGCCACACGTCGTTCGCGTCGGTGTTCGTCTATCCCGATATCGACGACACCATCCAGGTCGACCTCCGGGACGAAGACATCAAGATGGATGTCTATCGCGCGTCCGGGGCCGGCGGGCAGCACGTCAACAAGACCTCCTCGGCGGTGCGGCTGACGCACGGGCCGACCGGGATTGTCGTCACGTGTCAGCAGGAGCGGAGCCAGTTCAAGAACCGCGACACCGCCATGAAGATGCTGCGTGCGGCGATCTACCAGCGGAAGCTTGAGGAACTGGAGGCCGCGCGGGCGATCGTCGAGGCGACCAAGACCGACAATTCCTTCGGGAACCAGATCCGGTCGTACGTCTTCCAGCCATACACCATGGTCAACGACCATCGCAGCGAGCTGAAGGTCACCGACGTGCAGGCGGTGATGAACGGCGAGATCGATCCATTCATCGAGGCGTACCTCAAGAAGTTCGGGGAGAGGGC
>JANYAG010000093.1 GCA_025361465.1 Gemmatimonadota bacterium | reverse complement strand
GACGACCACGGGCAGCTGGGCCGAGATCTGGTTGAATGAAGGGATCACCACCTACATGGAATCGGTGCAGCAGGAGAAGACTCGCGGCTGGGACGCCGCCGAACAGGGATGGTACGGCCAGCAGCAGGGGGCGATGTCGGCTGACCTCGGTCAGGCGCGGCCACTGGTCTGGGGTACCTACGAGGGCACCGATCCGATCACCCTCTTCTTCTCCGGTCACGTCTATCCCAAGGGTGCCCAGCTGGCGCACCAGCTGCGCCGCCTGCTCGGCGACTCGACGTTCTGGCTTGGCATGAAGCGCTTCCTCACTGACAACGCCTACAAGCCAGTGACCACGGCCGATTACGCCGTGGCGATGGAGAAGACCTGCCATTGTGACCTCGACTGGTTCTTCGACCAGTGGGCCTACGGCGTCGGCTATCCGAAGGTGCAGTTCACGCGTCACTGGGCCCCGGAGCGCAAGACGCTGCACGTGGCGGTGACGCAGACGCAGCCGATCGATTCGCTGCGCCCCCTCTTCCGCTTCCCGGCCACCATCCGCATCGTCACCCGCGATTCGGTGATTCGCCAGCAGGTCATGGTCACCCACCAGAGCGACACTTTTGCGATCGCGCTGCCGTCGGCGCCGCTCTCCTTCCGCTTCGACGAGGGCGGCTGGCTGCTCGGCACCGTCAAGGGTGACCAGAGCCCGGCCGAACTGGCCGACATGGCCAAGCACGACCTCGATATCCGGGGCCGGCACTGGGCGGTGATGCAGTTGGCGACCAACCGCGATTCCATCGCGATGGACGCGCGGCGATTCATCGTGCTCAACGAGCACTCGGAATGGGTGCGCGGCCTGGCGGTCGGCATGATGGTGCGCGACTCGAACGCCGCGTCGGTCGCGGTGGTGCAGTCGGCGCTCCGCGATCCCGATTCTGGCGTGCGCTCGCAGGCCCTGGCGGCGCTGAACCGGCTCGATGCGGCGGCCGCTCTCGCCGCCGCGACGACCATGCAGCCAAGCGATCCCAACGACGGCGTCCGCACCACGGCGCTCGCGATCGTGGCGCGGGCCAAGGGCGGGGCGGCACTCGACATGTTGCTCGAGGCGAGCCGAGTCAGCCAGACGTTCAGCATGCGGGCGAGTGCCGCGCAGTGGTTGGGCCGGACCAAGGACCCTCGTGCCGCGGACGCGCTCGAGGCGATGACGGCGACGACCGAGGACCGGAACCTTCGCACCACCGCGCTCAATGCGCTGGTCTCCACGGGCGACAGCGTCCGCGTGAACACGCTGGCGCGGCGGCTGATCGGGGACTACGATCCGCTCTTTGCGGTGGCGGCGGTGCGCGTGCTGGCGCGCACCGGCGGTGAGGCGGGGAAGGCGCAACTGCGCGAGGCGATGGCACGCGAGACGCGGGTCACCGTGCGACTGGCGATGCAGCAGGTGCTGGGGCCGCCGGCGGCGAATCACTGAGATGACGCCGGACGTACCAGGACTGGCCGCGGCCGCGTTGCGCCCACTGTGGCGCTGGCTTGGTGTGGTGGTCCTGGTGAGCGTTTTCCGGGTGCTGCCGTCCGCCGCACAGGTCATTGAGAATCCCCACGGGACCGCGGTCGGCGACTGTGCTGCGTGTCACCTGCCGAATGCCTGGCGGCCGGCACGCATCGGCAAGGAGTTTCGCCATGCCGAACGGAGCTTTCCGCTCGAGGGCGCACACGCGCAGACCACCTGCGCGGCGTGTCATCCCTCGCTCAACTTCTCGAGCGCACCGACGCAATGCGTTGCCTGTCATCAGGACGTTCACCGGGGTGAGCTGGGCATCACCTGCGCCCGCTGTCACACCACCCGCTCCTTCCTCGATCAGGCGCGTCTGGTGCAGCGGCATGAGCAGACGCGCTTCCCGCTGCGCGGGGTGCACATCTCGGTGGCGTGCGAGTCGTGCCACCCGACCACGCAACCCGGGCAAGCGCAGTATCTCGGGCGGTCGACCCTGTGCGTGGCGTGCCATCGCACGGAGTACAGCAGCACGACCACCCCGAACCATGCGACGGTCGGGTTCGCGACCGACTGCGCCGGCTGCCACGGCTCCGCGGCGGTGTCCTGGCAGGGGGCCGTCTTCAACCACTCGGCCACGCGGCTTCCGCTCACCGGGGCCCACCTCGCCCTGGCGTGCCCGGCCTGCCATCGGAACAACGTGTTCCGGGGGACCCCGTCGGCCTGCGTCGCCTGTCATCAGGCCGACTACTCGGGCACCACCAACCCGAGTCACACGGCCGCTGCGTTCCCGACCACCTGCGAGAGCTGCCACGCCACTGCGTCGTGGGCTGGTGCGTCCTTCAACCACGATGGGCCGTACTTCCCGATCTATTCCGGGACCCACCGGAATCGCTGGACGGCCTGCAGCGACTGCCATCTCTCGTCGGCGAGCTACGGGGCCTTCAGTTGTACCGTGGGCTGCCACCCCAAGGCCTCGACCGATTCGCACCACCAGGGGCGATCGGGGTACCAGTATGTCTCCTCGGCGTGCTACAGCTGTCACCCGCGCGGGAGTGCCGGGTGAAGGGGTAACCGCCTGCGGTCTCCGATCGACGCCACGCGCGTGAGCGGGTGGAACGTCCCGTGGTATATCTTTTCCCGATGATGCTCCCTCTCCTGCTGCTCCTCGCCGATACCCTCACCCGCCCGCTGGGTGGGCTTCCTGCCGGGGTCACCGATGGCTACGCTGCGACGGTTCGCGGCGAGGCGTTCGGCTATCACTCGGTCCATCCCACGGATCGAACGTCGTTGCTGGTGCGCTCGCTCGACAGCACCAATGGCGCCCGGTGGACCACGGCACGCATCGTCGGGGATGCCGGCACGGTGCGTCGCGTGGCGTTCCTCGCGGCCATGGACGTGACCGACCCGGGCCAGACGCCGGTGCGCTTCTGGATGACCGTCAACGGCGGTCACCGCTTCCTGCTGCCGCAGCCCACCACTGACGCCGCGCACTGGCGCGTCGACGGGGTCGATGGCCTCGCGCTCGACTTCCGCCGGCTGATGATCGACAAGTTCGGCGACGTGCACGGTGTCTTCACGCTCGAGGTGCCGGCGGGGCTGGCGCCAGCCGGCCAGCCGCTCACCCTGCAGGTGCAGGGCGAGAGTGTCGGGCGGATGAGCTGGTTCATCCTCTATACCACGTCAATGCAGCCGACGGTCAGCGCCCATGGCGAACAGATGCTGGCGCGTGAAGCCGGTGGGCAGATGCAGACCGTGCGACTCGACGTCTGGAATCCGTTCGATACCGCGACCGCGGCGGTCGCCGTCAACGGGACACCGCGACTCACCACCTCGCTCGCCTCGGGCCGGGCCACGTTCCGGGTCAACGTGCCGGCGGTGCGCGCGCCCGGGACGGTGGCGATCACCATCAGTACGCCGAGCGCGCGGGCCGACTTCCCGGCCGTGGCGATCGCGCCGGTGGTGCCACGAGAGATCTACCTGATCAATCACAGCCATCTCGATATTGGCTACACCGACGTGCACGACAAGGTGCGCGCCAAGCACTGGCGGGCGCTCGACAGTGCGCTGGTGTATATCGACCGGTCGCGGCAGAACCCCGCGGGCGCCCGTTTCCGCTGGAATGTCGAGGGACTCTGGCCCCTCGATGCCTACCTGGCGGCGCGCAGCAGCGCCGACACCGCGCGCGTGCTCGCCGCGGTGCGTCGCGGTGAAGTCAACATCAGCGGCGCCTATGCCAACGACTTGACGGGGCTCGCCGGGAGCGAAGAGCTGATCCACCTCTTCGACTATGCCCGCGGGATGCGGGCGGCCAATGGCGTGACGGTCACCACGGTGCAGACCAGTGATATCCCGGGCTTCACCTGGGGGATGGTGCCGGCGCTGGTGCAGCAAGGCATCCGCTACCTGTCGAGTGGTCCCAACTACATGCCCGGTCCCTCTCAGGATGGTGATCGCATCGGCCGGGCGCTCGAGGCCTGGGGCGACCTGCCGTTCTGGTGGATTGGTCCGAGCGGCCGCGACAGCGTGCTCGTCATGACCGCAGGGCGCGGCTACTCGTGGGCGGGCGGCTGGCCCAAGGGGCGCATCACGCTCGAAGATGCCGGCGTGATGAGCGAGTACATGGACA
>JANYAG010000316.1 GCA_025361465.1 Gemmatimonadota bacterium | reverse complement strand
GCTCTACCTTGAGCTTGTGGATCTTGGCCAGGTTCTCGAGTTCCGGCGATGGCATCCTCATCCCCAAGCACAAACAGTTTCGGCCCACCAGCAACTCGGGTGGTGAAGGAATCGGCGGCCCGCTGCTTCACCTGCCATTCCACCGGCAGCATCACCGTCGGGTTCACCTGGCGTCCGAGCACCTGTTCGGCGGCCTTGAGCGCGGTGTAGAGCTCCGGATAGGAAAGATCGCGCGCGATGATCATCACGTCGATGTCGCTTGACGCGCGATCGGTACCTTTTGCCACGGATCCGAAGACAAAGGCGGCCGTGATCGACGCCGCCAGTGGTTCCAATGCCAGGCGGAGTGGCCCCACGAGTCCGACCGTCTTCACGATCAGGCCGTGAAGTTCCTGGTAGACCGGCGAGCCTGGGTTGGCCTGGTAGTATTTCTGGTTACCCACGCGCGTAACCGTCACGAGTCCGACTCGCTCCAGCCGAGTGAGTTGACGATGGGTGGCTCCGGTTCCGCCCTGGGCGAGACGGATCAACTCCGAGCCCTGAAAGCGGCGCTCGGGCTGCCCGAAGAGCAGCCCAAGGACCCGTTGCTGGACCGGTGAGAAAAGGGCGTCTGCCAGCCCGGCGCCCTGTATATCTGCCGACATTCCCATATTGGGAATTATTATACCCAAATTGGGAATTTATCAAGTCAGAGCTGGGTGCCGCCCGCTTAAGGCGTCCCCGCAATCCGCGGCCGGGTGTAGTGGTGTTCGTGCATCAGGTCATACACTCGACTGAGCATTTGGAAGTGCGGTCCACGGTAGCACCGGGCGAAGACCTTTTCGAACTCTCCCCCCAGCACGCGGAAGCGCTCGTGATCGCCGGCGTCGGCCCACTCGGCGAAGAGACGGGCTGCCCGTGCGGTGTCGGCGACGAAGAGCGCCCACATCATCGCCGGCCCGACCGGCCGGATGAACCGGGCGACCACGGCGAGATCTACGAACGAGATTCCCGGCAGGAAGCGGAGGAGATACATGTCGCTCTGCCGAACATCCGCATCCTCCCGCGCCACCTGCTGCAGCCACGCGATCCAGCGCGGCTGGAGTCGCCGGCGCTGGAGGACGGATTCGAGCAGCAGCCGCGCGTCGGTGAGGTCGGCGCGGAGGACTGCCAGCGGCGTCAGCGGGTGGAGGCGCCTGACGGTCAGGCCATTGCAGTAATGCCCCTGCTCCAGCAGGTCGACCAGGGTGAGCGGGTAGGGCTCATCGTCCAACGCATTGGTGACCCGGAGGACCGCGCCGCGGTCGAGTTCGACGCGGCAGGTCCCGCGGTGATCGGGGTGCTGCCAGTAGCCGCTGAGCCGGGCGACCCAGTCGAGGAAGCAGACGTTGTCGAGGTCGCGCTCGGTGAGGGGCGCGGTGGGGCGGGGTGCTGTCGCCATGGGGACGGTCCTTTCGCGTGTCGAGCCGTCTCGTGCGCGCATCCCCCGTGGTCGGGGCGCCACCGTGTCGCTCGGGCGAGCGCTCGGTTGGCAGGCGGTGAGTGTGCCGCCATTCGTGATGCATGGCCCGTCGAGACGGAGGCGGGCCGTGGGGGAATGGTAACGAGTGAATGCTGTGGGGCGAAAGAGGTGGTACAATCTTGCTCAGACGTTCATGTCATCCTCGCTTGTGAGCTCTGAGCTGCCGGTATTGCGTGTGGCGTCAGGCACGCGAAGCTTGGGCCACAGCCTCTCCGGCACCGTCTCACTGAGCTTCCACCAGACCGTGATCGGCTTGTCGCCCTCCCACCGCTCGAACGTCAATGGGCCGCAATAGGTGAACGGCTGTGTCTGGCCTCTGATCTTGCCCTGGGTGCGGACAAAGAGCTGGACGGATACGTCTTGAGCTGCATGGTTCGCGATCTTCTGCCCGACAGCCGACTCGCGTGTGGTTCGGTTCTGGCTCTGCCAGCGAAACTCTGTTGGACTGACAAACCCGTCGTCGTACCTGTGAGCCTCTGGTTGCTCCGTCTTGTCGAGGGTCACGAACAGTAGGAATAGTCCCTCACGCTCCACGACCCCGGACTGCGCTTCCCACCCCTGGAAGGCAAATCCGAAAAGGGGTGGCACCTTGGCCCGGGGATAGGCTTTCCAGGTCTGCAGTCCTGCTTCCTCGTTGGCTCCAACCGGCGCCAGGGTGTAGACCTCCCCGTCCCTCACAAATTCAACTGCATGTGTGGTTCCGGGCTGGCCCGCGTTGGGCCCGAACCACCTCTTGAGGAGATCTGGCAGGGTATTTCCGTCGTGATCAGCTTGCTGGACAACATTCACCGCGATTTTGACGAAGTTCGCTTGGGCCGGCACACCGTCGGCGATGATATCGATCCACCCCAACGGAATCCCGGCCATGCGTTCTCGCGGCGGGAGAAAGAGTATCGGGGTGCCTGATGAATGGGAGACTTTGCACACAATGCGGTCGGCTCCCACCATCGCGCCAACACGGCGGACATACATTGCCAGGCGCCAGTCGACAATCTCTTGCACCAATTCCCTTGCCGCCTCGTGCTGGCCTTCAGGGAGGGTGAACGTCGTTGCCAAAAGCCCGTCGGCATAAGTGAAATACTGCGTTCCCGAGGTGCCTCGCGCTCCAACCCATGCATTGATGGGATGCTCTTCCAGGAGCTGCCGCAGGTCGTCTGGATTCTCCAACGCGGACCCCAGCTCACTCCGAACGACCGAGTACCGCCGAGCGATTTCGCGGATACGCGCAGCGAGTGCATTGATACTGATAGAGCCAGGGATGCGGCCCTCGGCCAGCA
>JANYAG010000278.1 GCA_025361465.1 Gemmatimonadota bacterium | reverse complement strand
ACCTCGGCTGGATCGACATGCCGCTGCGCGCCCGGCTCAGCGAACCGCTGGGGCTGGCGGCGTCACTCGACAACGACGCCAATTGCGCCGTCCTCGGCGAATGTTGGATCGGGGCGGCTCGCACCGCCCGCTACGTGATCGGAATCACCATCGGCACCGGGATCGGTGGTGGCATCGTCATCGACGGCAAGCTCTACCACGGCGCCTCCGATGCCGCCGGCGAGATCGGGCACATGACGATCGACCTCAACGGCCGCCGCTGCAGTTGCGGAGCGTATGGACACCTGGAGGCCTATGCCTCGGGCCCGGCGATCGCCAGCAGGGCAACCGAGCAGATCGAGGCTGGGGCCGAGAGCACGCTGGCCGAGATGGTGGGTGGTGACCTGAAGATGGTCACGGCCCAGACCGTGTACTTGGCCGCACAACAGGGAGACCAGCTCGCCCATGAAGTGGTGCGGGAAACGGCCATGTATCTCGCCGCCGGCATCGCCTCCCTGCTGAACATCTTCAACCCCGACCTCGTGGTCATTGTTGGGGGCGTGACCGGGGCGGGCGATCGACTGTTCGATCCGCTGCGGCACGAGGTCGCGCGCCGGGCCTTCAAGCCAGCGGTGCAGGCCTGTGAGATCGTCCCCGGCGCCCTCGGCGGGCTTGCCGGTGTCTACGGCGCCGCCAAGGCGTTCCTCGACCAGCGCGCTGCTGGACTGGCCTGATGCCGCGCATTGGAGTGCTGGGCGCGCTGGTGTGGGATGAGATCCACGGGCGAAACCCGCTGGCGCTCCCGACCGAGGAGTGGGGCGGCATTGCCTATGCCCTCGCCGCGATGGACGCCGCGCTGCCGCCGGAATGGGAACTGGTCCCGCTCATCAAGCTTGGCGACGACCTCGCGGGCCCGGGCGCGGAGTTCCTTGGGACGCTGGAGCGACTGACGCCGGGAGGGCGTTGCATCACCGTCCCCGTTCCCAACAACCGAGTTACGCTCCGATACCTTGATACCGTGCGCCGGTGCGAGCGGATGTCCGGCGGTGTGCCACCGTGGACCTGGCCGGAACTCGGGCCGATGGTTCGCGACCTGGATGCGCTCTATGTCAATTTCATTTCGGGGTTCGAGATGTCGCTCGGCACGGCGGAGGCACTGCGTCGCGGCTTCCACGGGCCGATCTATGTGGACCTGCACTCGCTCTTCCTGGGCATGGGGGCGGACGGCATGCGAGCCCTGCGGCCGCTGCCGGATGCGCCATCGTGGTTCTCGTGTTTTGACATGGTCCAGTTGAACCAGGAAGAGCTGCAGGAATTGGGCGACGAGCCACTGGTGGTCGCGGCCGAGGCGATTGGTGTTGGCGTCTCGTTGCTCAACGTGACGATGGGACCGCGCGGCGTGGCGTACTTCGCCCGGCCGGGCTTCAACGCCCTGGCCGACCTGCAGAGTGGCACGCCAGCATCGCCCGGCGCTACGATCCGGACCGAACGGATCGCCGCCCCCGCCACGGATGGCACGGACCCGACCGGCTGCGGCGATGTGTTCGGTGCCACCTGCTGCGCCCGGCTGCTCGCCGGCGACGAGCTCACCACCGCCCTGGTGGCAGCCAACGCCGCCGCCTCACGCAACGTCAACTTCCGCGGTGCCGGTGGCCTCTCGCGCTACCTCCGCGGCGACCTGGTGCTTACCTGATGCGCGTCGTTCCCGTGCCGGGACATCTTGACGACCACAGCATCGACCAGCTGGCGGCCAATCTGGGCTCCTGGCCACCCGACCAGCGTATCCTGGTCGATGCGCACGCGACCGAGTGGGCGTCGCCCGTCGGCTTCGTCGCCCTGCTGACCCTCGGCCAGGCACTCGCCGAGATCGGAGCACCACAGCCACGCCTCGCGCTCCCCGAAGGCGAGGGGGTGGCGTCGTACTGGGCGAAGGCGGGGCTGCTGCACCACGCCGAGAAGTTCTTCGAGCTGCACGGCAAGGTGCCGCGCCGCAAGCCGGTCGAGCAGGACGACATCCTCCTTCCGGTCACGATGATCCGCAACGCGGATGATGTCATGGACGTCGTCGGCCGAATCGGCGAGCGCGCCACCAGCATCCTCAAGAAGGAACTCGGGCTCGAGGCGAGCGTGGTCGGCGGCTTCGGCCAGTCGCTCTCCGAGGCCTGCCAGAACATCGTCGAGCATGCCGGCACCTCGGGATGGGTGGCGGTGCACGTCTACAATTTCCGGCGGCGGCTCGGTCGCAAGGCACTGGTGATCGCCACCAGCGACGCCGGGGTCGGCTTCCGGCGCTCGCTCGAGGCCACCTTGGCCAAGCGGATCGGCGACCGGTGGAGTGACGGCGCCGCGCTCGAATCGGCGCTGATCCATGGCATCTCGCGCTTCCGCGATCCCGGGCGCGGCCAGGGTCTGGCTGGCATCAAGCGCTACCTTTCGCGCTGGCAGGCAAAGATCTCGATTCGCAGCGGCACCGCCCGGGTTGCCTTCGCCCCGTCGTGGGACGACGAGCCACCCCGCACCGACAACCTGGCCTGGTTTCCCGGCGCCCAGGTGACGATCATCATTCCAGCGAAGGAAGCGGCGGAGTGAATTCGGTCATTCGACTCGACATCATCCTGCGTGAAGCGGTGGCCACCCCATACCGCGATCTGGTCACTCGTCAGACTGGAGCTGCGGTGCGCGACCGTTTGCTCATGGTGCTGCGCGACCACCCAGGCCGTGATGCCCACCTCGACTTCTCCGAAGTGGGGCTGGTGGATTTCTCCTGTGCCGACGAAGTGGTCGCCAAGCTGATCGTCGCCAGCGCCGACCTGCCGGTGCCGCGGGTCCTGCTCCACGGCGTGGGCGTCGACCACGCCGAGGCGATCGAACACGCGCTCCAGCGACTGGGGCTCGTGGTGGTCGCGGTGCTGCTCGACTCCGACCAGCCACTCCTGCTCGGGGCCATTTCCGAGGACTGCCGCACCGCGTTCGGCGCCCTGACCGAACACGGGCGCGTGGCGGCCACTGCCATCGCCCACGAGCTTGGCTGGAGCGAAGCCCGCGCCCGTGAGGCACTGGACGGGCTGGCAACCCGCCGCTGCGTCCTCGCCCACCCCGACGCCACCTTCGAGTTCGGAGCTGTCGCATGACCCCGCGCACTGGCCCAGGCCTCTCGACGCTCTCGATCCACGGCCGGCCCCGCCGCCAGGCCGACTGGACCCCGGCCGTCATGCCGATCTACCAAAGCGCCACCTTCCGCAACCCGGTTGGCAGCGACGAAGAAGTGATCTACACCCGGTATGGGAACAATCCCAACCAGGTCGACCTGGCCCGGAAGTACGCCCTGCTCGAGGGGGCCGAGCAGGCGATCTTCGTCGCCAGCGGGATGGCCGCGACCGCGCTGGCACACCTCGCCGTGTTGCGGCCCGGCGACCACCTGGTGTCCTCGCGCTGGATCTACGGCGGCACCCGTCTCCTCTTCGACAGCGAATTTGCCCGCCTCGGCATCGAGGTGACGTATGTCGACCCGGACATGAAGCGGGCGTGGCGCAAGGCGGTCAATGCCAACACTCGCGCCATCTTTGTCGAAGCCTTGACCAATCCCACGCTGCGGGTGATCGATGTCCCGGCCATCGCCAAGGTGACGCAGGACCAGGGCATCGCGTTGATCGTCGACTCCACCTTCGCCTCGCCCGTGAACTTCCGGCCACTCGAACACGGCGCCGACATCGTCATTACCAGCGCCACGAAGTTTCTCAACGGGCACAGCGACATCATCGCGGGCGCCGTCGCCGGCACCGCGTCGGTGATCGACGAAGTGACCCGCCTGATGCGGGTCTGGGGACCATCGATCGATCCGCATGCAGCGTGGCTCACGGAGCGCGGCATGAAGACGCTGGCCCTGCGCGTCGAGCGCGCCAACAGCAACGCGTTGACCGTGGCCAAGTGGGCGAGCCAGCGCGCGGAGTTCGCGGCCGTCCACCATCCCGGACTGGCCACGCATCCCGACCATGCCCTCGCCACCAAGCTGTTCGACGGCTACGGCGGGCTGGTCGGGCTGGTGCTCAAGGGTGGCGCCGCCGCCGCCCAGCGCTTCGCCTCACGGCTGCGGGTGATCACCCATGCCCCATCGCTCGCCGGCGTCGAGTCCCTGATCTCCGAGCCACGCCTCACGTCGCACAAGGCCGCCTCGCCGGAGGAGCGCGCCGCCCTCGGGATCCCGGACGGCTTTCTCCGGCTCTCCTGCGGTTGCGAGGACAGCGCGGATATCATTGCCGACCTGATGCTCGGCCTCGAAGCAGTCCGAGCGCGATGATCCGCTTCACCAAGGTCTCCAAGCGGTACCCTCCCGGCGACGATTCGGTGCTGCAGGAGGTGAGCTTCCACATTCCGCGTGGAGAGTTCGTCTTCCTGACCGGGCACTCGGGTGCCGGCAAGTCCACCGTGCTCAAGCTGATGTACGCCCAGGAGCGCCCGACTGCGGGCGACGTGCGCGTCTCCGGCTTCGCCATCAGCGCCCTCGGGCGCGATGATGTGCCGCGGCTCCGGCGTCGGCTGGGCGTGGTCTTCCAGGACTTCGGTTTGCTCGAGGATCGTACCGCCGCGGAGAACGTCGCGTTCGCCCTCGAGGTCACCGGCGCACGGGCTGATGTGATCCCCCATCGCGTGCGCCGGGTCCTTGATCAGGTCGGACTCTCGACCAAGGCCGCGTCGTTCCCCCGCGAACTCTCCGGGGGAGAACAGCAGCGCGTGGCGATCGCCCGGGCGCTCGTCAACGATCCGCCCGTCCTGCTCGCCGACGAGCCCACCGGCAATCTCGATGAGCGGGCAACCCGCGGCATCTTCCAGCTGCTGTGCGACATCAACACGGCTGGCACGGTCGTGGTGATGGCCACCCACGATCTCGACCTGGTCCGGGCGGCCGGGCATCGCGTGCTGGAGCTTCGCGATGGCCGCCTGGTGTACGACTCCTCGGCGACGGCCGCATGAACCTGCTCTGGCGGGAAGCCATCCTCTCCTTCAAGCGCACCCGGGCGCTCTCGGCCCTCTCGGTGACGACGATCGCCTTTGCGCTGTTCGTCACCGGGCTGTTCGGCCTGGTCGCCCTCAACCTGCGCGGCGCGATTCGCGACGTCGCCGAACGGGTGGAAGTCGTCGCCTTTGTGTACCGGGGCACCACCTCCCAGGCGCTCACGGTGGCGATGCAGGATATCGCGGCCTTCCCCGAGGTCCTCGACGTCAACTACGTCTCCGAGGACGATGCCCTCAAGCGCGCCAAGCAGGAGCTGGTCGAGTTCCAGAAGGCCTATCAGGACCTCGAGGTGAATCCACTGCCACCGTCCCTCGAGATCACCCTCAAGCCGGAGTACCGCGACGCGGTGCACGCCGGCCTGGTGGCCGAACGACTCCAGGGCTTCGATTTCGTGGAAGACGTGCGCTATGGCCGGGATTGGGTGCAGCGGCTCGACACCCTGCGCAACCTGGCCGGTCTGGTGGGCCTGGCGATCGGACTCGCCTTCGCGCTGGTGTCCGTGGTGATCATCGGGGTGACCATCCGGATGACGGTGCTGCAGCGCGCGCGGGAAATCCAGATCATGCGCCTCGTCGGCGCGACCGACTGGTTCATCCGCGGCCCGTTCCTGCTCGAAGGCGCCCTCAAGGGCCTGCTGGGTGGCGCGGTGGCGCTGGTCCTCTGCGCGGCGGTGCTGGGCGTGTTCAAGGCCAACGGCATCGGGATGGGGATCGGCGGCTTCCATTACTTCGGATTCGGCCAGGTTCTGCTGCTGATGCTCTTTGGCGTCGCGCTGGGGTTCGGCGGATCGCTGGTGAGCGTCGGCCGGCACCTCAAGAATGTCTGAGCGACCCGCCGCCCGCGGATCGTGGCGGATCCTGCTCACGGCGCTGCTCCTCCTCCCCGCCGCGATGCACGCCCAGCAGACGGGCCAGACGGAACTCGAGCGTTCGAAGCAGCGACTCGAGCAGATCAAGCAGCAGCGCGACTCGCTCGAGCGACAGTCA
Source organism: Gemmatimonadota bacterium (assembly GCA_025361465.1). Lineage (GTDB taxonomy): Bacteria > Gemmatimonadota > Gemmatimonadetes > Gemmatimonadales > GWC2-71-9 > Palsa-1233. The sequence continues at coordinate 5,114 of JANYAG010000278.1, read as the reverse complement.
CAGCGCATGGAAGGGCAGATCACCGATGTCGGCGTGCGGGTGCGGAACCTCGAGCGCCAGCGTGACCTGACCAGCCAGGCAGTCCACGAGATCGAGCAGAAGATCGGCAATCTCGGCACCAAACTCGAAAGCTCTTCGGCCGCCCTCGCGCTGGCCGAGGACAACCTCGCCGACAAGCAGGCGATTCTCCTCCGCCGACTCACCGACATCTACAAGCGCGGCCCACTCTACACCTTTCAGGTGATGCTCACCGCCGAGTCCTTCGGCGACCTGCTGGCGCGCTACAAGTACCTCTACCTCTCCTCGCGACAGGATCGATCAATCGTCGGCGAGGTGGCGAAGCTGACCCAGCGGGTCCGCGTCGAACGGAACGACCTGCTCGGCCTGCGCTCGGAATACGACCGCACCCGCGGCGAACGGGAAGTCGAGCTGCAGAACTACGCCCGGCTGGCGGAGGAGCGGCAGGCGCAGCTCAAGGAGCTCGAGCGGAATTCAGCGCGCACCAAGCAGCGGATCACGGCGCTGGAGCGCTCGGAGGCCCAGCTGGTCGCCGCACTCGCGGCCCTCGAGAAGGCGCGCAAGGTGCCCGTACCGGGCCGCGGGGCAGGCGGCGCGCCATCAGCCGGGGCGGACGCGGGCGGCCTGAGCACCAGCGACATCGGGCGACTCGACTGGCCGGTCGATGGCACCATCATCTACAACTTCGGGCGCGATTCGCTGCCGAGTGGCGCCGTGGTCCGGCACAATGGCATCGGCATCAGGGCGCCGGCCGGCACGCCGGTCAAGGCGGTAGAGAGTGGCAAGGTCGCGTTGGTGCAACCGCTGGGGACCTATGGCCTCACCGTCTTCCTGCAACACGGCAATGGCTACTACTCCCTGTACACCCAGCTCAAGTCGGCGTCAGTGAAGGTCGGCCAGCAGCTGGCGCGCGGCCAGGTGCTCGGCACGGTGGGCGGAACGAACCTGCCGGAAGGACCGCATCTCTACTTCGAGATCCGCGGCAGCAACCAGATTGCGCTGGATCCGATTGTGTGGCTGAGGCGGAGGCAGTAGGTCCTACGCCGCGCAGCCGATCCGGTCGACGTCCTGCCCCTTCCCGGCCAGCAACGCAGCTTCCACGAGGGCGAAGAGATCTTCGGGCTTGTGGGCACCCGGATGCGGATAGGTGACCACCCCCGCGGTCAAGCGCAGGCGCACGCCGAGGTGGAGATCGCCCAGTCCTGCGGGGCCGAGGCGGTTGCGGATGCGGTGCACCGTCTGGCGCCCCGCCTCGAGATTGGTCTCCGGCAACAGGAGGAGAAATTCCTCCCCGCCGTAGCGGGCCACGAAGTCCGGGGCGCGCAACTCGCGCTGCAGCATGCGACCGAGGTCGGCAAGCACGCGATGCCCACCGTCTCGCCCGAGACGTTCGTTGATGTTCCGCATCCCGTCCACGTCAAGCAACACCAGGGCGAAGGTGACGTCATAGCGTCGCGCCCGCTCGAATTCCTCCCGGATGCGCCGGTCGAGGGCATCGAGCGTGCCGCACCCCGTCAGGGGATCGACATGCGCGGCGATCGCCTGACGACGCGAAATGGCGCCGCGACGTTCATCGGCCTCGAGCAACCGGGAGGTCGCCCCGGCCGCGAGCTCGGCGAAGCTCACATGCCGCGCGGTGAGTGGAGCCTCACCGGGTCGTGTGCGCAGGACCAGCGTGCCCATGGTGCGGCCCATCGGTCGCAGGGGAATCGCCGCCGCCGTTTCGGGAATGTGGAGCGGCGCTCCGCCACCGAGGCCGGAGGCGCCCTGCGAGGCAAACAGCATCGACGACGCAGCATCGCCGAGGTAGAGCGTTTCGCCGGTGCTCATCGCCGCCGTGGCTTCCGGCCAGCGGGCCATCTCGACATCGACATCCCGGAGCTTCGGGGCATCGGTCGCGGCAACCAGCCGGCCGACGGTTGCCCCTTCGACATGGAGCAGCACACTCACGGAGCGAACTTCGAGGGCACCGGACAAGGACCGGACCAGGGCGTGCAGCATCTCCTCACGATGCAGTTCCGTGGCAATCTCCTGAACAACCTGGAACAACTTCAGGTCGGTCCCGCCGGGTGCATGGACCGCGACACGAGGGGAGGCGATTCGCGCCCGGAGCCGGGCGATGACATGTTCGAGGGTGGCAGGAAGCAGGATGGCATCGTCGGCCCCGGCCTCGGCCGCCTGCACCAGGTCCTCGGGTTCCCCGCCGGCGAGCAGGACCACGACCTGGGCGCCGCTCACCCGGGAACTGGCGAAGACCTCGGTGACGTTGCTGGGACAGTCGGCGAGTCGCTGGCAGGTGACCAGGATCAGGGTCGGATGACCGGACACCGCCTCAAGTGTCTCTGACTCCGCCACCTGGAATCCGGCGCGCAGCAGCTCCCGCTCCAGGTTGTCCGGGCGGGCCGCGAGATCGCCGGCGAGCACCACCAACGGACGCAGTCCCTTCGGCTTGGCCGGAATGAGTGAAACCACAGGAGTCGGTTCGATGCGCAGCCCCTCAGGCACGAAGCCTCGTCAGTCAGGAAAGCTCGATTCGGGTGCCCTGTCGTCGCCGGAGCGACTCGGCGCCCACGTCTCGACCCAGGGTGGGCCGGCCTCTGCCCCGCCCCGTGCCGCCGCCATCGGCGCCACCGCGATGCAGATCTTCACCAAGACCCCCAACATGTGGCGGGAGCCGGTGATCACCCCGGAGATCGCCACCGCCTTCAAAAAGTCACGGGACGACCACCCTGTCGCGGCCGCTATATCGCATGATTCGTACCTGATCAACCTGGCCTCGCCGGACCCGGCCCTCTGGGCCCGGTCCCGGGAGGCGTTTGAGGGGGAACTCCGCCGCTCAGAAGCACTTGGGCTGGATGGGATCGTCTCCCACCCGGGCAATTTCATCGCGGAACACGACGCCGGGCTGGAGCGAAATGCCAGAGCGATCACCGAAGCGCTCCGGACCGTTCCCGGGGAGCTCATGGTTTTCCTGGAGACCACGGCTGGCGGGGGCACGGTCCTGGGGCGGAGCTTCGAGGAATTGCGGTCGATCAGGGACCTCATCGGTGACGATGTCCGCCACCGGGTGGGGTTCTGCGCCGATACCTGCCACCTCTTCAGTGCCGGGTACGACCTGGTCAACGACTATGATGGCGTCTGGGCCTCATGGGACCGGATCATCGGCCTGAGGCACCTGCGCTGCATCCACCTCAACGACTCCAAGACGCCATTCGCCTCGCGAAAGGACCGTCACGAATTGATCGGTGAGGGGTCGCTCGGGCCCGAGCCATTCCGTCGTCTCATGCGGGATGCGCGATTCGCCGCCACCCCGAAAATCCTCGAGACCCCAAAGGGGGACGAGGACGAGGTCACCAACGACCGCCGGATGTTGTCGCTCCTGCGCGGTTTCGTCGCCGGTGTTTGACCCCCGGTCGCCGGGGCGGCATCTTCCGCGGATGAGACGCTGGCTCCCGATGATTCTCGCCGTGACCATCCTGCACCCTGCCGGGGCCCAGCGAACCGTCCGCGTGGCGCTCGGCCTGACGCGCAGTGGCGACCTCGCCCACGATGCCACCCTCGACAACACCACCCTGAAACTCGCGCTCGCGCCGAGCGCCACGATCGGCCTCGCCCTGCCGATCAACGCCGCCGGGACCTACCGCGTCGTGTTCGAATCCAGCTATGGCAGTTCGAAGATGTCCGTGTCCGACTCGACCGGAGCAGCCTCTGATCTGGGCTCCGTGGCGACGATCACGACCAGTGCCATGCTGGACGGTCGCCTGCGTGGTGCGTTGCGATGGCAGGCCGGGGCGGGCATCCTCTTCTATCGACCCGCGACTCACAGCGGAGTCTTTCTGGAGGGGGGAGTGCATCGGTACCTGGTGAGCGGCGGCGTGAGCTGGACCCATCCATTGACCCCCGACCTGAACGTGCTGGTCCTCGGACGCTACAGCTTCCACGAGTTCATCACGCCGATCCTCGTCTCGCGCGGCTATTCCTCGTACCAATCGGTCCATCGCTTCGGGGTACACGTCGGCATCGAGCGGAGGTTCTGATGCGGCGCGTCGCCCCAGCCCTCGCCGTCCTGCTCCTGGCTGCATGCGCCGACATCTTCTCACCGGAGCGCACCGACACCTACGAGTTCCGCTGCGTCCCAAGCGCCGGCAGCGGCTGCACCGATACGCTCGCTTTCCACTGGCCCCGCGACCAGCAACCGGTGCGCGTCTTCGTGGCGACCGGCAGCCTGCTCGAGCCGCACCTCGCCACCGCCATCGCGCGCTGGAACGGGGCGCTCCTCTACGGGGAGTTGCATCTCGTGGCCGTCGAGGATTCCAGCACGGCCGACATCATCATCGAACACGCCTTTCCGCCCGACGGCAACTTCCTGCGCGAACCGCTCTTCGCCTTCGCCACCGGTTGCTCCGGGGCGACCGACAAGCCGATCAGTCTGACCTTTGCGCTGCCGTTTCACGTCTATGTCTGGTCCAACACCGGGTCCGAAGTGCCAGGACTGGATCTCTGCTATCGCATCACCGTCACGCACGAACTGGGACATGCGTTGGGGATCCTCAACCACTCGCCCAACGCCGGTGACGTGATGTACCGCACGCCGGTCCTCGATGGCCTCAGTGATCGCGACCGCCAGACCATCGAGAAGGCCTATCACACGCCCGCCAACGTGACGGTCACCGGCCGCCGCTGAGTGCTTTGACGCCGGGCTGATCACCACCATTTTCAGGTACTCGACACCGCGCGCATGCGGCGTCGCCCCCCAATCCTCGCCGCGGAGTCGTGATGCAAACCGGAGCTTCCCCGTCGGATTTGGCCGCTCCCGCCTGGGTGCGACATGCTCAGCTCATCACTTGGGTCGGTGAGATGGCCCGCCTCACTCAGCCGGATCGCATCCACTGGTGCGACGGCTCCCAGGACGAGTACGACCTCCTGTGCGAACAGATGGTGGCCAGCGGAACGCTGGTGCGCCTCGATCCAGCCAAGCGACCGAACTCGTTCCTCGCCCTCTCCGATCCCAGCGATGTCGCGCGCGTCGAGGACCGGACCTTCATCTGCAGCCACCGCAAGCAGGACGCCGGCCCCACCAACAACTGGGTCGAGCC
>JANYAG010000230.1 GCA_025361465.1 Gemmatimonadota bacterium | reverse complement strand
GGCCAGCGTGGTCAGGTTCAAGCCCTTGACGCCCTGCCGTTCGAGCAGCGCCCCGACCGTCTCGCCGCGCTGCAGCGTGTCGCGGACGATGCGGAAGGGATCGTGGACCACGACCGGATCGGCGGTGGCGATGTCCGACAGCCGCTGCCAGGGCCACTGGCCGCGGGCCACGAACAGGCCGGCGGCGCCGAGCACGGCAAGGGCCAGCGGGAATCGCCACGAGCGCCGGATCATCAATCCATCTGCCGTCGGATGAAGGTCGGGATTTCGAGATCGGACACGTCGGGCGACGACGGCTTGGCGCCAGGCGCGGGACGGACAAAGGGTTGCTGCGGCGCGGCTGGCCGAGCGGCGGCCGGTGCCGAGGGCGCTGCCCCAGTCGACGCCGGCGTCGAGCGACGCGGCGTGAACGGCAGCACCTGTGGATGGGCGCTGCGCTCGACGACCGGCTCCCCGGTGACCGCCCGGTCGAATCCGGTGGCGATCACCGTGACGCGCACCTCGCCGGTGAGCCGCGGATCATTGCCGGCCCCGAAGATGATCTGCGCTTCGTCACCCACGGCATCGTGGATGATCTCGCTGATGGCCGTCGCCTCGCCCAGGGTCAAGTCGTCTCCACCGATGATGTTGATCAGCACACCGCTGGCGCCGCTGATGGAGACGTTGTCGAGCAGCGGCGAGGAAATCGCCTGCTGGGCCGCTTCCATTGCCCGGTTTTCGCCCCGGCCGATCCCGGTGCCCATCAGGGCGGCGCCGCCGTTCTGCATCACCGTGCGTACGTCGGCGAAGTCCACGTTGATGATCCCGGTGCTGGTGATCAGCGACGCGATCCCTCGCGTGGCATTGAGCAGCACCTCATCGGCCTTCTTGAGCGCGTCCTGGAACGGGATGCCCTTCCCCACCACCGCGAGCAGCCGCTCGTTCGGCACCACGATCATGGTATCGACATTCCGGCGGAGTTCAGTAATCCCCATCTCCGCCTGCTTCATCCGCTTCCGTCCCTCGAACAGGAACGGTTTGGTGACGATGCCCACGGCCAGCGCCCCACAGTCCTTCGCCATCTGCGCGATGATCGGCGCCGCACCGGTCCCGGTGCCGCCACCCATGCCGCAGGTGATGAAGACCAGGTCCGCCCCCTGCAGATGCTCGAGCACCTCGTCGCGAGTCTCTTCAATCGCCTGGCGACCGATCTCGGGGCGCGCCCCGGCCCCGAGTCCGCGGGTGAGCTTCTTGCCGATCTGCACCATGAAGTCCGACCGCGACGCCGCCAGGGCCTGTGCGTCGGTGTTGACCGAGATGAACTGGACGCCGGCCAGGTTCTCCTCGATCATCCGGTTGACCGCGTTTCCGCCGCCACCGCCGACGCCGACCACTTTCATTCGCGCGCTTTGCGCCGAATGTTCCTCGATCTCGAAGATCATCCCATCCACCATACCGCGCCCCCCCGAGGACCGGTCAGAAGAAGTCCTGCAGCCACTGTTTCACCGGCCCGAGCACCCGCTCGACCGCCGGTGAAGTCTTGCCCCCCGCTCCGAAGCCAACCCCCAGCGCGACCTGACGCGCGCCGTAGAGCGCCAATCCCACCGGCACGGCAAACTCGGGAGCGCCGACCCGATCAACCAACCCGCGCAATCCTTCCACCGGCACCCCGACGCGAACCGGGGCCGCAAAGACATCGCGCGTGAGTTCCACCATACCGGGCGTGGCGGCGCCGCCACCGGTGATCACCACGCCTGAGGGCAGCGCGGCCATCGACCATCCCGCCCGGGTCACCTCATCGTAGCCGAGCTCCAGGACCTCCTGAAGCCGCATGTGCATGATATGAGCGACCAGTTTCCGTTGCGCACGCCGTGCCGGCACGACCCCCGACGCCGGCAACTCGATGACTTCGTTTTCGGCGACGGAGGCTTCGTCCGCCCCGCCGAATTTCACCTTGATTTGTTCCGCATCCGACTGGGTGACCTGCAGACCGTGCACCAGATCGGCGGTGACATGCCCTCCGGCGAACCGGAGCGACGCCGTGTGCCGGAGCTTACCGCCCTGAAAGATGGCGACAGTGGTACTCCCTCCGCCAAGTTCGACCAGGACCACCCCGGAGTCCCGCTCCTCAGCCGACACCACCGCCAACGAGGCGGCCAGCGGTTCGAGCACGAACTCCCCGACATGCCACCCCGCCTTCTCGATCGCCTTGCGCTGGTGCGCCGTGACCGCCGTCCGCACCGTGATCAGGTAAACCTCGGCCTCGACCCGGCCGCCCGCCATCCCCACCGGGTCGCCATACCCCGGCTGGCCATCGACCCGGTAATCCTGTGGGATCGCGTGGAGCAGTTCCTGGTCGTGTCCAAACGACACGTTCGAGGCGACGTCGTTGACCCTCGCCAAATCAGACGTCCGGATCTCGCTGCCGGTCACACTGGCCACCCCGGACGACGTCCGCTGGGCCACATTCAACCCGGCAACCCCTGAGTATACCGTCCCGACCTCGATCCCGGCGATCCGCTCCGCATCAGTCATCGCCTTCCGGACGGCCCGGACCGTTTCATCGAAGTCTCGGATGATTCCACGCCGAAGCCCAGTCGACGGCTCCACGCCGACACCCAGTATCCGGAGCCCCCACGAGCGCGATTCGCCGGTCACTTCGCCGATGACGGCGGTGATCTTGGTGCTGCCCAGGTCAACGGCGGCCACGAGGCGTTGGACGGTGACGCTCACGCCTTGGCCTTCCGGACGAACACCCGGCCATCGTACCGGGCATCGATCTCGATCCACTTCCGGTTGTTCGCCTCCAGATACGACCGCACCGCGGCAATCGACCGCAGGATCTCGGTGTCAGCGTTCGGACGGACCCTGACCGTGTGGTTGCCCAGGTCCAGAAGGATGTCACCCCGATCGGGCCGTGCCGATTGGACATCGTCATAGCCGCGACGATCGACCTGCCGCAGTCGGTCGAGCAAGGCCGCGGTCGTGGAGTCACGCTCAGCGACCGGCAGGGAGGTTGGTACCCGAGCCGGGTCGAAAGGCAGGACGCGGCCACGGGAGTCGAGCAGGGCGAGTTGATCGTTCACGGCGGCCAGGGCGACGGGGCGAATTTCGACAATCTTCACCAGCAAGGTACCCGGAAAGCGGCGTTCGACGGAGGCCAGTCGACCAACCGTTCCCGGAATCCCGGCGACAGCAGCCCGGACCCGGCCAAGGGGGTCGAAGATGGAGGCCTCTGGCGCGAGGCCGAGCCGTCGCACCACATCGCGCTCGTCGAGATAGACGTTGCCTACCACGTCGACCCGGTGAATATGGAAGAAGGCCATCCGGCGCAGCACCTTCGGCGCGCCAAACCAGGTGCCGACAACGGCGAAGGCCACGAGCACGATCACCACCATGATGCGCCGCGTCATTGGGCGGCCAGCATGCGGCGAACCTCGGGACCAACCTTGGTGACATCCCCGGCGCCGAGCGTGATCAGGACATCGCCGGCGCGCAGCAATCGAAGTGTCTCGGCTCCAAGTCGTTCGCGGGCGGGCTGGTACTGCACATCCGCCCCGGCGAGCGCCGCCGCGTCGGCGACGATCTTGCCAGTCACCCCCGGGATGGCCTGTTCACGCGCCGGATAGAC
>JANYAG010000205.1 GCA_025361465.1 Gemmatimonadota bacterium | reverse complement strand
CGCAGCTGCTGGAACGGAAGGTCCTGGAATCGAGGGGGGAAGAGTCCGCCGGAGACTCTCCTCGAAGCTCACTGGAGCAGGGGCGCTGAACCGCCCGCTGCCCTTGGGGAAAACATGACGCGCAGACTCTGGATTCCGCTGTCCCTCGCGGTCGCCGCTGCCGCTGGGGGATGCAACTGCAGCAGCGACAAGCCCGTCCAGTCGGTGGTGGTCAACGCGCCCCTCGCCGGCGCGACGCTCACCCTGAAGGACGACATCGACAACACCACGCCCGGCCTGCAGATCGACGTCAAGGCCACGGCTACTGGCTTCGCCACCGGCTCGACGGCGACGCTCAGCCTGGATGGCGCGGCGGTCAGCGGAGCCTCGGGCCCCATCGCCGCGGACGGCACCGTGACCTTCGGCAAGGTCTCGCTCGCCACCGACGGCTCCCACATCTTCGACGTCTCGGTCACCGACACCAACGGCACGGTCGACGCCATGGTGGCGATCACCGCCGACCTCTCCAACGTCCAGTGCTCGCTGGAGATGGGCGTGCCGACCGAGAACGCGGTGCTGAACGCCAAGGCCGACATCGACGCCGCCACTCCTGGGCTGCAGTACCTGGTCACCGTCAAGAGCGCCGGCTGCACCGGCGGCCGGGTGCGGCTGTGCGTGCAGGGAACGGGGCTCTCCGGGACGAACTGCAAGACCGCCACCGGCAACGCCCTCGCCGAGACCGACCTCTCGCCGACCAACACCACCACCTTCAAGGTCACGCTGCCCGAGGGCGCGGTGGTGCTCGCCGCCGAGCACGATCCCGGGACCGTCGATGCCACCGCTGCATCGGTGCACGTCACCGTGGACACCAGCGCCCCCACCTGCGCGTTCGTCACGCCGGTCGACGGCGCGGCGGTCACCACCCAGAACGCGGATGTGGTCCTCAAGTGCACCGACGCCGAGGTCGGCCAGCCGATCACCCTGACCTCCAGTGGGAAGACGGAAGTGATGACCGGCACGATGACCGCCGACGGGAACGTGACCATCAGCGCCAACCTGCCGATCGGCCAGCAGACACTCGCCGTGAAGCTCGCCGACAAGGCTGGGAACGAGGGCACCGCCTCGATCTCGGTGACCGTCAACATCATCGGCTGCGACGTGGTGCTGAGCGCCCCGTCGACCACCACCTTCGCCTTCAACATCGCCAACAGCGCCCCGAACGCGACGCTCAAGGGCAAGTACACGCTCAAGGGCAGCACTACTCTGTGTGCGGGCGGCACCGTGACCGTCACCAAGACCGTCGGCGGGAAGGTCGATCCCAAGACCGCCACCGCCACTGTCGGCGCAGGCGGCGCATTCTCCGTGGACCTGACCCCCGCCAACATCGGACCCGTGGATGGCGAATTCGACGCGCAATACGACGTGAAGATCGACAAGGCTGGCGTCGCGTCCAATACCGGCTCGCCCATCAAGTACTTCGCCGATTTCGTCGCACCCAAGCTGGACAGCGCGGATCCGGCCATCGGAAACCTGTTCGTGGTCAATGCCGCGAATCCCCACGTCACCAAGACCCCGCCGGATCCAGGGTACGAGGCCGATGCCGATGCCGTCGCCGCGGGTGGACAGATCGATCTGAACCTCACCGTGGAAGGCGTCGGGACGTTCGTCACGGGGAGCGCCTATGGAAGCGCACTCAAGGGCAGCGTGAAGGTCCTCACCACCAGCCCGACCGCCCTGATCGATCTGCCGGAAGCCAACAACGGGAAGCAGACTCTGGCTGCCCAGCGCGTGACGTTCACCGAGGGATACAACGGCCAGGCGACACTTGTGCTCACTGATGCTGCAGGCAATTCTGTGAGCCAAGTGTGGAATGTAAAGGTGGCGACCCAGGCGCTTCCGGCGCTGACGATTAACACTCCGGCTGCAGGTACCATCAATGTGTTCAAGGACCTCGGCGGTGATCGCAAGACCTACGCATTGGCGCAGAGCGTCGTGACCTTTGCTTCGCCAGCGCCGGGCGGCACCCAGATCGTGCTCTGCAGCACCATTC
>JANYAG010000204.1 GCA_025361465.1 Gemmatimonadota bacterium | reverse complement strand
CATGCTGGTCGGCACACTGGCCGACCATCGCCTCACGGTCCGGATGGCCGGGGTCGCAGCGGCGGTATTCGGCGCGCTCTACCTCGTCATCATCCTCTTTTTCGCGCTCGATTTTGTGGTGGCCCGCCGGCTCATCGCCGTGAATGTTCGCCACGGCTTCGACGTGCAGACCGCCAAGACAGTGGCCTACGTCGGCGTACTCGCGATCGGACTGCTCTGGACGGGGATCCGGGGAATCCGCCTCACGCCGAAGCCGGATGCGTCGAAGCCGCGCGAGGTCGGTGAAGGGTTGGTAGTCGGCCAGGGTTGATGAGCTTGGGGGGGAACGCGTTCCGACGCTCAGAGACGTGGCAGTATCCGATTGACGTCTGCGATGAGCGTCGGCGCGATCCGGCGGGCGAGCGAGTCGGCTTCGGCCGGATTTCCGGTGGTCACCGGCACCACGATCCGCACCAGGGCTTCCTCGGTGCGACCGTGAATCGCCGCATCGCGGAGCAGTTCATATTTGACGCGGAACTCGTCGTGGGCCACCCGCCCGCGCCCCTGATACCAGTAATAGACGATCGCCGACTTCCCCGCCTGGGCAACCCGGTAACGGTTCACCGTCGCAGGTCCGGTCGGTGTCGAAATCACCAGCGTTCCCGCCTCCACCGGTTCCCAGCCACCGCCCGGGAGGCAGTTCTTGGGTGAATGGATGCTCTTCCCCTGGTGCTGCTCGTCGTAGTAGCCGACGTAGATTGAGAAGGTCCCCTGTTCCTGTCCTGGTGGGGTGAACTCCCGCAGTACGTAGGAGGTCATCCCGGCCACCCGCTGTTCTACCGTGTCGATGACGACTGCGGTGCCGGGGAGCCCCAGGGCAGTGACCGCAACGGACTCGATCGGGCCTACAAGCGGAGTGGAAAGCGCACGTCGCGCCAGCAGGACGCCGTTGCCGAGGGCGCCCACGGCGAAGAGCGACGCCGGAATCCAGCGCTGCCATTTAGCCATGCTGCCCCCGCCGGCTGACCACGCGGGCCTCGACCATCCGGACCAGGAAGGTGACGCCGGAGAGGATCAACAACGAGACCAGGAAGAGTCCCCAGCCCTGGCTCTCGTGCATGAACCCCCGTCCGAGCGCCGGATCGACGAAATACATCAGGAACGCCGTCAGGAAGACCCGGACACCGTTGACCACGACCGCCACCGGGATGGTGATCAGCAGCAGAAAGATCCGGGCGGGCACTGTGGTGAGCCACATCCCGCCCACCATCACGCCCAGTGCGATGAGGGCAGTGAGCGACCTGAGCCCACTGCACGCTTCGGCAACGAAGAGCTGTTGCCCGGGGATGGAGATCACGTTGCCAGTGGCACGCACCGGAATGTGACGCCACTCGATCAACGCCGTCCCCAGGTGGGACGCGCGGTACTGCAGTGGAATCGCCATGACGTTGGTGATCAGGGCCGGGAAGGGAATTGACAAGGCCAGCAGGGCGAGGGGGAGCCACCACGCCCTGACCTGGCGCCAGCCGAAACCGAAGACAATCAACCCCACGACCGCCAGCCAGATCGAGAAGCGTTGCGAAAAGAACTCGGCGGCGAGGGAGCCAAGGGCTCTCAGCAGCACCGACCCGAGAAGTAGAATGGTCCCAAGGTTCACGTCAGGACGGGCGTCGGATCGCAGTCCTTCGCGCCAGGCGAGCCAGAGTGCTACCGGGAAGAGCAGCAGGCCATAGCTTGATTCATCGTCGGTGAGCCAGTCGTGCGCCAACCCGCGCGCGGGGCTCAGGAAGAGGGCCACGAAAGTGACCAGCGCTAGTGCAACCGGAAGCCAGGCGGCGAGGGAAGGCGGTGGGAGAATCGTGGTCAGCGAGCGCGTCGTCTGCGTTCCGGTGACCGGTGCTACCATCCCCCCCTCCGGAAGAGCATCACCGGAATGGTCTTGATCATGATCTTGAGGTCCTGCCAGACGGTGCGATCCTCGATGTACTCCAGGTCATGGCTCAGCTTGCGCTTGACGTCGTCAACCGAAGTGTCGTACTGCAGGTGAACCTGCGCGTGTCCTGTGATGCCCGGCGGTACCCGCTGGCGCTGCGCGTATCCCGGGATGTGCTGCCGCAGTTCGGCGAACAATTCCGGGCGTTCCGGTCGCGGTCCCACCAGGTTCATGTCGCCACGCAACACATTCAACAGTTGCGGCAGTTCATCGAGGCGGCAACTGCGGAGGAACCCCCCGAATAGCGTAACACGGTGGTCATTCGCCTGGGCCCAGACCGCCTTTCCAGAGGACTCGGCATCGACCCGCATGGTGCGGAACTTCACGATGGTGAACGGCAGGCCGCCGAGATCGTCCCGTCGCTTCGAGAGGTCCAGCGGCGTCACCCGGCCTCGCCGGTCGAGCCCGACCCGAGTTTGGGTGTAGAAGACCGGCCCGCGCGAGGTCGCCTTGATCAGGATGGCGATCAGGAGCCAGAGCGGAGCGGTGATGATCAGGCCCACCAACGCCACCAGGACGTTGAGGTACCTGATCGCCCGGTCGCCCCGCGTACGGGTGAGGGCCTCAGCCGGTACCGCCTCCGCCAGGTCTGACGATCGGCTGCGTGCGGTGCGTGGCACTTTGGCTTGGGCCATGGTCGAGGTCAGCGGAATCGGCATCGAGAGATCAACGAAAGATCTGGATTCCGAGATAGACGAGCCCCCCAAGTGCAGTTGTCGCTCCCAGGATCTTCGCCAATGGCGAGCCCGTCTTCGTCGCGACCTTGATCTCGTCACCCGCCTGCAGGTTCAGCTCGTCAAGCGTTTTTGCCGTGGCGAGCGCGGCTTTGAAGGCCCGAGCATCGACGATCACC
>JANYAG010000174.1 GCA_025361465.1 Gemmatimonadota bacterium | reverse complement strand
TGAAGAACACGCTCCGCTGGCTGATGGGCGAACCGATGATCACGCATCTTGGGCAGGACTACGACGACAAGTGAGTTGAAGGGCACCATGAGATACTTCCATCGTACCACTGTGACACCCGACGCCGCCCTGGCTGAGGCGGTGCGGGCATTCGGGCGCCACCTGACGCCGTCTGAGGCGGCGCCGAGGCACCGGGTCTTCTCCGGCTCCCTCGGCACGGTGACCGTACGGGTCCGGGCTGAGGGTGGGCACTATACCCTGGTGACGGTGACCACCGATCAGCCGGGTGAGAGCGAACTCGACAAGCTGGCCAAGCGGTTTCTTGGGGAAGTCCATGTGTTGGCCGAACCCGATCACATATTGCGTGGCGCGTACTGATCCTCCTTCTCCCCTCCGCCTGACGAGCCCATGCCGATCCGCCTCTTGCCCCGGGACGAGCGCTTCTTCGAGCTGTTCACGTCGTTGGCCACCAAGTCCGTCGAAGCGGCGCGCACGCTGGCCGAGATGTATGGCCGTCGCGACGACGACCGCTGGCAGTTGGTTGAAGTCATCAAGGGCCTCGAGCATGAAGCCGACGAGGTGACCCATGCCATCGTCACCCGGCTCGACCGCTCCTTCATCACGCCGTTCGATCCCGAGGACATCCACGAGCTGGCGTCCCGCCTCGACGATGTGATCGACCGCGTCGACTCCTTGGCGCGTCGCTCCCGCATCTTCCGGATTGAAGAAGTACCCGAAGGCGCCCGGCTGCTCTGTGAGATCATCCATCGCGCCACGATCCAGGTGCTGGCGGCGGTGGAGGCACTCGAAAAGGGGCCGCCCTCGACCGTGCTGCTGGCCTGCCGCGAGATCAAACGGCTGGAGGAAGAGGGCGATGCGATGTACTACCTCTGGCTCGGCCGCTTGTTCGAAGAGCGGCATGAGCCGTTGATGGTGATCAAGTGGAAGGAGTTGTACGACACCCTCGAGAAGACGCTCGACAGCGCCGAAGACGCCGCGAACGTGCTCGAGTCCGTGACCATCAAGCACGGGTAACGGCGGTGGATCACAGTATCGGCTTCGTGCTCGTGGTGATCGTCATCGCCCTGGTGTTCGACTTCATCAACGGCTTCCACGACAGCGCCAACTCGATCGCCACGGTCGTCGCGACCCGCGTCCTGTCGCCACGGTTTGCCGTGCTCTGGGCCGCCTCCTTCAATTTTCTCGCGGCCTTCGTTGTCGGTACCGCCGTGGCGAAGACCATCTCCAAGGGCCTCATCGTTCCGGAAGTCGTCAGTCCGACGGTGGTCTGTGCCGCACTCATCGGCGCGATCATCTGGAACCTGATCACGTGGTGGTTCGGCCTCCCGTCCTCCTCCTCGCACGCACTCCTCGGCGGATTTGCCGGTGCGGCGATTGCCAAGGCGGGGTTCGGCGCGCTGATCACCAGCGGGTGGATCAAGCCGATCCTCGGCATCTTCATCTCGCCACTGCTCGGCCTGACCATCGGCCTGCTGCTCTCGGTGGTCCTGTCGTGGGGCCTCTGGAAGCAGGACGCCCGCACCATGTCGTGGTTGTTCAAGAAACTGCAGCTGGTCTCGGCGGGCCTGTACTCGCTGAGCCATGGGTCGAATGACGCGCAGAAGACGATGGGCATCATTGTCGGACTGTTGGTGTCCTCGCGGGCACTCTTCGCCGGGCAGAGCGGAGTGTTGCGTCATCTGTACCTGGCCGGCCCCGACCACATGCCGGTGTCGATCGTGATGGCCTGCTACACCGCGATCGCGATGGGCACCCTCCTGGGCGGCTGGCGGATCGTCAAGACCATGGGGATGGGGATCACTAAACTGCAGCCCTTCGGCGGCTTCTGCGCCGAGACGGGCGGTGCGATCACCATCCTGTTCGCCTCTCACCTCGGCGTGCCGGTCAGCACGACGCATACCATCACGGGCGCAATCGTTGGCGTCGGGGCCTCGAAGCGGATCGCCTCCGTGCGTTGGGGGGTCGCCGGGCGGATTGTCTGGGCGTGGGTGTTCACGATTCCTGCCGCCGCACTGATCGCCGCGTTCGCCTTCTGGATCATTCCCGCCTGAGGTCTTCGCAGTAGCTCGCGGAACCCCGCGTTCGGCTTGACCGTTACCACGGTGGAGTCGAAGTTTCCGCCTTGTTGCCGCCCCCGCCATCGAGTGGCCCGGCGCCCCCGGCCTGCTAGCTTTCGCCGAGATTCTACGAGGAGTTCCAGGATGGCCCGGATCGATGTGCTGATGCCGCAGATGGGGGAGTCGATCACCGAGGGGACGATGTCCCGCTGGATCAAGAAGCTCGGCGAGCCCGTCAAGCGCGACGAGCCGATCTTCGAGATCTCGACGGACAAGGTCGATGCCGAGATTCCCGCCCCGAATGCGGGCGTGCTCGCTGAAGTGCTGGTGACCGAAGGCCAGACGGTGGCCGTGGGCACCATCGTGGCGCGCATTGAAACCGATGCGTCCGCGGCCGCCGCCGCGCCAGCGCCGAGTGCAGCTGCGCGCCCGGAGGCAGTGGCACCAGTGATCGAATCGGCGAAGCCCGCTGCCGCGAAGGCGCCGCCCGCTCCCACCCCGGCCCCAGCCCGGCCGGCGGACACCCCACCCGCACCGCCACGCCAACCGGCGGCCGGCCCGACCCCCGCCCCCCAAAGCTCCTCGGAAGAGCGACTGCAGCGGAAGTCGACTCCGCTGGTGCGGAAGATGGTCGAAGATCACGGGCTTGACTTGGGGGCGATTCCGGGGAGCGGCGCTGCCGGCCGTGTGACCAGGGATGACGTGCTCAGCTATCTGGAAAGTGGCCCCCAGCGCGCTCCCACCACGCCGCCGGCGGCCTCGCGTCCGGTGGCCGTGCCGACGGCGCTGCCGTCAGTCCCGGAGGGCACGACCATTCCGGTCTGGGAGGATGACCGGATTGAGCCGTGGAGCAAGATCCGCAAGCTGACCGCCGACCACATGGTGTTGTCACGCCGCGTATCGGCGCATGTCAACTCGCTGATCGAGATCGATTTCACCCACGTGGCCGCGCTGCGCCGGCGGTACAAGGAGAGTTTCGCCGAACGCGGGGTGAACCTCACCTACCTGGCGTTCATCATCAAGGCCGTCGCCGATACGCTGCGCAAGCACCCGGTGGTCAACGCCGCGGTCTCGGGTGACAACACCGTGTATCGGCGCGACATCAACATCGGCATGGCCGTGGCGCTGGATTGGGGACTGATCGTCCCGGTGATCCGGCATGCGGATGAACTGTCGCTCCTCGGGATCGCACGGGCGATCGAAGACCTGGCCGGGCGGGCCCGGGGCAAGCGCCTCACGGGCGATGACATCCAGCGGGGCACCTTCACGATCACCAATCCTGGTGGGTTCGGCACGTTCGTCGGCACCCCGGTCATCAATCAGCCGCAGGTCGCGATCCTCGCCGTCGGGGCGATCGAGAAGCGTGCCTCGGTCCTGACGCTGCCGGATGGCAGCGACACCCTGGCGATCCGCACCAAGGGAATGCTCTGCCTCGCCTACGATCACCGGATTGTTGATGGGGCCGATGCCGACCGGTTCCTCGCTGACCTGCGGCAACTGCTCCAGCGGTTCCCCGAGCAGCCGGGCTGACGCCTCTTCGACTGAGTTGGGAGAAACACACATGGCTCGATGCATTACTGATGCCGAGGGCGGGGCGTGGGAAGTCACCTACAGCGGGCACCGCACCCAGTATGACCAGGATGAACTCACCCTGGAATTTGTTCGCGTGGGCAGCGGAACCCGGGAGCGGCGCTTCGCGCGGTTCTCCCCTCGCGGCGCCAAGGCCGTCGAGGCCGCGATCGAGGAGATGAGCGACCGCGCGTTGGGGAACCTGCTCGACACTGCGCAGCCCTCGTGGACTTCGCCGGACGGCGCGTACTCGCGGTCCAGCTGAGGTGATCGACCTCCATTGCCATTCGACCGCCTCCGATGGACTGCTCCCGCCGTCGGAGGTCGTGCGCGTTGCCGCGGAGAAGCATCTTTCTGCGATCGCCCTGACCGACCACGATACCACCGCCGGGCTGGCCGAGGCACAGGAGGCGGGACGGGCCCTCGGTGTCCGCATCATCGGCGGATGCGAGTTCTCGGTCGCGGCGGAGTGGGGGGAGATGCACGTCCTGGGGCTCTTCGTTCCGGCAGGCAATCCGGCCATCGAGGGTTTCCTGACGGCCGCGCGTGCCGACCGGGAACGTCGCGCGCGTGCCATGGTCACCGCCCTCGTCGGGCTCGGTATCAAGGTCTCCTACGAAGAAGTCCTGTTTGAGGCCGCCGGGGGCGCGGTGGGAAGGCCGCATGTCGCCCGGGCACTGCTCAGTGGCGGCGCCGTGCAGTCGGTGCAGGAGGCCTTCGACCGGTACATCGGCAAGAACCGTCCCGCCTATGTCGACAAGGGATTGCCGACCTTTGCCGACGTGGCGCAACTGGTCCACGCGACCGGGGGGATCGTGTCGGCGGCGCACCTGCGGTATCGCGCCACCCTCGCGGTCCTCACCCAGCTCCAGGCGGAAGGACTCGACGCCGTCGAGACGCGGCATCCCAGCCATGACGGGGAGGTGGTCGCCAACATCACGGCGATGGCTGCCAAACTCGGGCTGGCCAGGACGGGTGGGTCGGACTGGCATGGCGAGATGCAACCCGAGGCCGCGCACGCGATGCTGGGCGTGCAATCGGTCCCCGAGGAGTGGCTCGCAGACCTCGAGGCCGCCCGGCCGTCCGCCGGAGGGCGCGCGCCTTGAACCTCACCGGTCGGGTCGCCCTTGTCACCGGCGGAGCCCGCCGCCTCGGGCGGGCATTTGCGCTCGCCCTGGCGGGTCGTGGCATGCGCGTCGCCGTCCACTACGGCTCCGCATCAGAGGATGCCGAGGCGGTGGTGGCAGCGATCCGGGCTGGTGGCGCGGAGGCGCTGGCGTTCGGCGGGGATCTTCGCGATGCCGCGGTGGCGCTCGCGCTCCCGTCGCGGGTGGCCGGGGCGTTCGGGCGCCTGGACGTCCTCGTCAACTCGGCGGCGGTAATGGATCGCCTCGCCGTGGCGGAGACGAGCGTCGCGCAGTGGGATGCCGTGCTCGATCTCAACTTGCGTGCACCGTTCTTTCTCGCCCAGCAGGCCGCGCCGCATCTGGCCAAGGTTGGCGGCAAGATCGTCAACATCGCCGACCTTGGCGGACTGGAGCCGTGGCCGAACTACGCCGCCCATTCCATCAGCAAGGCCGGTGTCGTGATGCTGACCAAGGTGCTTGCCGCGGCGTTCGCACCGACGATCACCGTCAATGCCATTGCGCCGGGCACGGTCCTGGTGCCGGACGACCACGACGAGGTGAAGCGCGAGTTCCTGAGCGCGACGACACCGCTGCAGCGGCTGGGTACGCCCGACGACGCCGTTGGTGCGCTCCTCTATCTTCTTGAGCGTGGTGATTTCGTGACCGGCGAAACGTTGGTGGTTGACGGCGGTCGCCTGCTTCGGCGATGAATCGCTGGGCTTCTCTTGTGGGCCGGTGGGCCGGGATCCAGGAATGAACGACACCAGTACTTCCTTTGACGTCATCATCGTCGGCGGCGGCCCGGCCGGATTGTGTGCCGCCATGTACTGCGGCCGCGGCATGCTGCGAGCGGTGCTGCTCGAGCGCGGGCTCACCGGCGGCGAATTGCTCAATACCGAGAAGATCGAGGACTATCCCGGGTTCATCTCGATTCTCGGGCCCGATCTGGCCGAAAAGATGACCGAGCACGCGGTGCATTTTGGGGCGGATATCCGCACCGAGGATGTGCTCTCCATTGTGCGCGGCCAGGATGGCCTCTTCGCGGTGACCTGTTCGAGCGGGACCGTCTTCCGTGCCCCGG
The DNA here is from genome assembly GCA_025361465.1 of Gemmatimonadota bacterium. Classification (GTDB taxonomy): domain Bacteria; phylum Gemmatimonadota; class Gemmatimonadetes; order Gemmatimonadales; family GWC2-71-9; genus Palsa-1233. The sequence continues at coordinate 2,836 of JANYAG010000174.1, read as the reverse complement.
CGGTCATCCTCACGGCTGGCGGCACGCCAAACCGGCTCGGCGTGCCAGGCGAGCTGGAATTCGCCGGCAAGGGTGTCTCGTATTGCGCGGTGTGTGATGGCGCGTTCTTCAAGGGCGACACGATTGCCGTGATCGGCGGCGGTGATGCCGCGGTCGAGGAGGCGGATTACCCCACGCGCTATGCCTCCAAGGTGTACATCGTGCATCGGCGTGATGCGTTCCGCGCCTCCAGGCTGGTGCAGGAGCGTGCCTTGGCGAACCCCAAGATCGAGGTGGTCTGGAACACGAAGGTTCTCGCCATGGTGGGCACCGAACGGGGACTCACGCATCTCGATCTCGAAAACACGGTCAGCGGCGCGCGATCGCAATTAGCGGTAACCGGCGGCTTCATCTTCGTTGGCTTCACCCCCAACACCGGGTTGGTGCAGCAGCACTTCGAGCACGATCCGGCGGGATATATCCTCACCAACGACCGAATGGAGACTTCGATCCCCGGCCTGTTTGCCGCCGGGGACCTCCGGGTCCAGCTCACGCGACAGGTCACCACCGCGGTCGGTGATGCCACCACCGCGGCGATCGCAGTCGAGAAGTTCCTGACGGCCCGGAAGTCGAAGGGCTGAGCATGACCGCGCCACAAGTGCTCGGGATTGCCAACGGGATGTTCGAGGAGAACACCTGGCTGGTGTGGGACGGCCCGAGCCGGGCAGCGGTGGTCGTCGACCCGGGCGAGGAGTCCGCACGCATCCTGCGCGAGATCCGCGATCGTGACCTGCAGGTACAGGCGATCTGGCTCACGCACGGCCACCTTGATCATGTGTGGGGGGTCGACGACGTGCGCGCGGCGACCCACGCCCGGGTCCTCCTCCACGCGCTCGATCGCGCCTGGTACGACCGGTCGCGTGAGCAGGCCCTCTACTACGGAATCACCGCGTTTCCGCAGCTCGCCCCCCCGGATGACGAGTGCTGGCACGGAGAGGTCCTCTCGGTCGGCCCCTGGCGATTCGAAGTGCGTCACGTGCCCGGGCATTCACCCGGGCACGTTGCGTTCATCGGCCACGGGCTCTGTCTTTCCGGCGATGTGCTGTTCAATGACTCGGTCGGTCGCACCGACCTTCCCGGCGGCGACACGGCCACCCTCGTTCGCAGCATCGACGAGCAGCTGCTGACGCTCGCAGATGACACCCGCGTGCTTCCCGGGCACGGCCCGGAGACCACCATCGGCCGCGAACGACGCGCCAACCCCTACCTGCAGCGCTGATTACCTTTCCGGCCGTGCCCGCCCCCGAACGTCGTGACCCGGTCCTGAGGAACGCGTGATCCCATGACTTTCCGAACTGAGAAGGACCCGCTTGGCGACAAGCAGGTTCCCGCCGAGGCCCTCTACGGCATCCAGACCCTCCGTGCGGTCGAGAATTTTCCGATCTCCGGCCTGCGTCCGTTGCCCGCCTTCGTCGAGGCGGTGGTGCACATCAAGCGCGCCGCGGCCCTGACCCACAAGGAGAGCGGCCGGCTCGATCCCAAGCTCGCCGATGCGATCATCGCCGCGGCCGACGAGGTGCTTGCCGGGAAGCATCGCGAGCAGTTCGTCGTCGATCCATATCAGGCCGGGGCCGGGACGTCGCACAACATGAACTGCAACGAGGTGCTGGCCAACCGCGCCAACCAGCTGCTCGGCCAGCCGCTCGGCAGCTACGCACCGGTGCATCCCAACGACGACGTCAACATGGCGCAGTCCACCAACGACGTGATCCCCACGGCGATGCGATTGGCCACGCTGGCCACCCTGCCGCGGCTCCTCACGGCGATCGATGGGCTCTCCGCCAGCCTGCTCGCCAAGGGACAAGAGTTCGACCACGTCCTGAAGTCGGGCCGAACCCACTTGCAGGACGCGACCCCCATCCGCCTCGGGCAGGAATTCACGGCTTACGGGCACACGGTGGCGCGACACCGCCTCAAGCTCGTTCAGGCGGCGACCTGGTTGCAGGCGATGAACATCGGGGGGACCGCGGTCGGCACCGGCATCAACGCCGAACCGGAGTATCCCGCGCTGATGGTGAAGCATCTTCGCGCCGCGACCGGCCTCCCGCTCGAAGTGGCCGAGGATCGCATCCAGCTGATGCAATCGATGGGAGACGTCGCGACCTTCAGTGGCGCCTGTCGTGCGTTCGTGATGGACCTCTGCAAGATCGCCGACGATATCCGGCTGCTGGCGTCCGGGCCGCGCACCGGGCTCGCGGAAATCCTGCTGCCGGCCGTGCAGCCCGGCTCGAGCATCATGCCGGGGAAGGTCAATCCCTCGATTGCCGAAATGGTCAATCAGGTGTGCTACCAGGCCATCGGGCTGGACACGACGGTGGCGATGGCCTCCAAGGCGGGTCAACTGGAGCTCAACGTGATGATGCCCGTCATCACGCACAATATCGTGTTCTGCCTCGATATCGTCGCCAATGCGGTGCGGGTCTTTGACGAACGGTGCATCCGCGGGATTGAGGCGGACGAAGCGCGCTGCGCCTTCTGGCTGGAGCAGAGTCCGGCACTGGTCACCGCGCTGGCACCGAAGATCGGCTATGCCGCCGCGGCCAAGCTCGCCAAGGAAGCCATCGCGACCGGCCTGACGGTGAAGGAACTCGTCATCAAGAAGAACCTGCTGGTCGGCAAGGAACGCGACGAGGTGCTGGACTTGCGGGCGATGACGGAACTCGGCGTCCCTGGTGGCGGCAAGGGCATACCGGCGGGCGGGTGATCAGCGACCCGGCACAGCGGTGGCGGCAGCTCGCACTGCTCGCCACCGCAGAGTTGCTGGGAATGTCGGTCTGGTTCGCGGGGAGTGCCGTAG
>JANYAG010000173.1 GCA_025361465.1 Gemmatimonadota bacterium | reverse complement strand
CTGGTTGATCCGGTTCTCGATCTGCGTCGGCCCGAAGACCAGCGACGTCCGCGACAGCTTGTAGACCCGGAGCTTGCCGTATTCGGCGCCATCGTTCCGGGCCACCATCCAGGCGGCGAGGTTGTCCTTGCCCCGAGGTGTGAACGGCACCATGTAGACGAATTCGGCATCCTTCTCGCCGGGCAGCCGCATGACGATGTGGCGCATGAAGGGCACCGGCGTGTCGGTGCCACCGGTGCTGCCCGTACCGGTCACGGCCCCGGGCACGGCCCACTGGTCTTCGCGCAGGTAGAAGGTGGCCGCGGAGTCCAGGTGGTAGGTCGCATAGAGCGCGGTCTGGAGCCGGAACAGCTCATCGGGATAGCGGATGTGCTTCCGAAGGTCGGCGGGCATGCGGTCGATCGGCAGCAGGATGCCGGGGAAGATCCGTCCCCAGGTGCGAATGAGCGGGTCGTTTGGGGCCGAGACGAACGCCCGAATCGAGCCATCGTAGGCATCCACCACGACCTTGGCGCTGTTGCGCATGTAGTTGGTGCCGTCACTCACCTTGTGGGAGTACGGGTAGCGATCGCTGCTGGTGTAGGCGTCCATGATCCACTTCAACGTGCCGTCGTCGGCCACCACCATGTACGGATCGCGATCGAACTGCAGGAACGGGAGCGCCTTCTCGACGCGCTGCCTGATATTGCGGTAGTACAACACCTTCGAGCTGCCGCTGATATCGCCCGAGAGGAGGATCTTCATTTCCTGGAAGTGGGTGGCAAGCACCAGCCGGCGCAGCGTGTTCCGGACCGCGACGCCGCCGGAGCCAGCATAGGAGGCGTAGACGTTTTCGTCACCCGACGGGTGGTCGAATTCCTTCTCCCGGGTTCCGACAATGGCGTAGTCGTACCCGATCTCGCCGTAGTAGATCTGTGGCCGGGTAACCTTGATCGAGATGCTCGAGGCCGGCGGCAGGTCCTTGATGAAGAGGACTGGCAGCCCCTCGCTCGTCACCTGATTGACGGGGCCGAGGGTGAGGCCCATCCCGTGCGTGTAGGTCAGGTGCTCGTTGATGAAGGTGCGCTGCGGCAGCGAGGCGGCATTCAGCTCGCGCGGGCTGAGCAGCACCTGGCGATACTTGCCGTCGATCCAGTACCGGTCATCGTCGACATTGAGGAAGTCGTAATAGGTGCGGATCTCCTGGAGCTGCCCGAAGGTCTGCAGCAGCGGCTCGCGATCCCAGAGGCGGATGTTCTCGATCGTGGGGGCGTTGTTGCGGATGTCGGCCAGGGTGAGGTTGCCGGCATCGCCGAGCTCCTTGATCTCGACGCTATCGAGCCCCCACGCCTGGCGCGTCGCCGCCAGGTGCAGCTTGAGGTATGGAGTTTCCCGGGTGAGCTCGGTCGGGGCGACGAAGAACTTCTGCATCAGCGCCGGGTAGGCGCCGCGGCCGACGATGCCAACCAGCACGTACGCCAGGACGGCGCGCAGGCCGTACTTGGCGAGGTGTCCCCGCGATCCGCCCACGGCCACGGCCACGGCGGCGAGCAGGGCCACGAGGGCCGAGAGTCGCAGGGCAGGGAGGGTGGCGTGGATATCGGTATAGCTCGCGCCGATCATCTGCGGCCCGCTGGTGGAATAGAGCAGCGAGGGGATGTCGACGAACCAGAGCTCGAGGGCCATCAGCAGGAAGAAGAGCGCCAGGATGATCCCCACGTGGCGCGACGCGGCGTGCGCCATGGTGACCTTCCGCGGCGGGGCGATCACAATGTCCCCGCGCAGGAAGTAGGTCGGCAGCAGCAGCACCAGCGCGAAGAAGGCCAGCACGGTGAGCATGGTGAGGATGCCGTCGATCGCCGGCAGTGTGAAGACGTAATACGAGATGTCGCGGCCGAAGACGGGATCGACGGTGCCGAATGGCGTCCGGTCCATTGCCAGGAGCATCGTCTCCCACGCGGTGGACCCGGCGGAGCCGAACAGGAAGCCAAGGACCAGGGCGATGGGCAGGCTCAAGCGCCGCAGCGCGCTGGAAACGTTCAGGGGCGGCAGCCCGGGGCCGAGCTGCACCGAAAACGGCACCATCGCCAGTCCCCGCTGGGCGAACCGGAAGTTGCCGTAGAAGAGCGCCGTGGCGATGCCGAACACCCCGAGGAAGAGCAGCCCCCTGGTGGTGATCTCCTTGGTGAAGATCACCTGGTAGCCGATCTCCTTGAACCACCACCAGTCGGCCAGGGTGGAAGAGAGTCCGGGCCAGACAATGGCAATCAGGATGAAGAAGAGAATGATCGGGATCAACAGGAGGCGACGGGACACGGGCGACCCTCGGTGCGGCAGGAGGACCGAAACGTAACGACGAGGAGCGAAGGCTGCCGTGCCCTCGCCCCTCGCTGCCTTCTCGTCGTCTAGTTCACGCAGTTCGCCCCGCCCCGACCCCCGCCACGCCCACCGCCCGTTGGGGCCGCTGGGGGGGCGTCGGCGGTCGCCTTCGGCCAGACGTTGTCACTCGGGTCCTTGTCCGGGAAGCGGCAGCCCGGATCGAGCACGATCTTGGTGATCTTCCGGGGGCCGAACGTGAGGGGGGCCACGAAGTCACGCCTGCCGTTGAACCAGACGTCGATGGGCCAGGTGACAATCGCGGTGGCGCTGTCGAGCATTCGGGCATTGTCCATCGGTTTGATCGCCGGCCCGGTCGGCTCGAAGCTCACCTTCAGCACCACTGGCGAAGGCATCTCTCCCGCCTGGTGCACGGTGACCTCGGTGGCCGCGCCAGCCGGTGTGCGGTACACCTGGGTGATCGATCCATTGACCGATTCGGTGGTGAAGAGCCAGTAGTACCAGAACCAGCTCAAATCCTGGTGCAGGGCTTTGTTCATGAAGAACATGAAGTCCCACGGCGACGGGTGCTTGAAGCGCCATGCCCGGGCCCAATCGCTCTGCGCCTGCCACACGGCGGAGTCGCCGACGATGCCACCAAGCATCGAGAGCATCAGCGGCGCCTTGCCATAGGTGACGAATGAGGTCTGCGGCCCGCCGTAGTTCATGTCCCACATCATCGACGATTCGGACTCGTTGCCGCTGCTCCGGCCGTACGACTGGCCGCCACCGTCGAGATTGGGTGCGCGCTTGGCGAGGTCGGCGGCAGAGAGGATGTTCATGTACTGGTCAAATCCCTCGTCCATCCAGCCGTACCACGTCTCGTTGTTGCTGACGGTCATCGGCCACCACTCATGCGCCGTTTCATGGTCCGCTGCCCCGCGGCTCGACATGACGATCATCGGATATTCCATCCCGTCGTCCGGGCCGTCGGCGGCATTGTGGACCGGGAAGGGATAGGGCATGTAGAGCTTCGAGTAGAACTCGAGGGCATGGCGAAGCGAAGGGCCGGTGCCGGCGAACACCGCGGCCCGACCGGGGGTGTAGAAGATGTTGACCGGAATGGGACCCCGGGTCGGAATCGTGGCCCGGGTTGCCTCCCAGATGAACGACCTTGAGGCCACCCAGGCGAAGTCGTTCACCGTGTCCGCCACGAAGTGCCACACCAGCCGGTCTCCTGCGAGCGTCGCCGTACCGGCGCCAAACTCATTGGCGCCAACGATCGTTCGGGTCGAGTCGGAGTCGAGCACGTGAGACAGTCGTTCGCGGGCCGTGGCAGTGAGTACCTGTTCGGGATTCTTGAGCACGCCGGTGGCTCCGGCGATCCATCCGGCCGGGAGATCAAGCGAGACGTCAAAGCGGCCGAAGTTGTTGTAGAACTCGGCAGTGCCGAGGTACGGTTCCGGGTCCCAGCCGCGGAGATCGTCATACACGGCGACACGGGGATACCACTGCGTCATCTGCACCAGGGAGTCCCCCCAGCGCATGGCGGTGCGATGGGCTGACGGCGTGCCTCCGGGGATCTTGTAGGAGAACTCGATTTCGAGTGTCGCCGATCCATGGGCCGGGATCGGTGTTGGCAAGGAAACGGTGCCAAGGGTGCCGTTGAATCCGAAGACCATTGGCGCTCCCGGGGCAGCACCACCGGCGCTGGCGGATCCGCCGCCACGGCCACCGCGCGGGGCCGGCGCGGCGTTCACATCGGCCGCGACCCCGTTCACCGTGAGCTTGCTGATCTGGAGCCCATCGGTGATCTCACCCGGCGTCCACGACGCGCGCGGCGCCGTCGCCCGGAAGATGTTCTGGTCAAGGCGCATCCGGACCTGTCGAAGGGCGGAGTCACTCGGATTGTTGATCACGATGGTCTCGGTGCCGGAAAGGACCGAGCGAGGCGCGTCGAGCTTCACCCTGATGGTGTAATCGTTCCAGAGCTGCCAGTACCGGGGACCCGGCTTGCCTGAGGAATCGCGGGTCCCAGCGGCGAAGGCCCGCAGGATGGCGTTCGTCATCGGGATGGTGGTGCGAACCGCCCGTTCCGGCGGCCTGGGGGAGCCTGATGTCTGGCGGGCGACTCGGGCGGTGGCGGCCACCTGGGCCTCGGCGGCACTTGCCCCGATAAGGAAAAGGACGACCAGCAGGGGACCGGTGCGCATGGTTGCTCCATGGGTTTGAGCGGGATGGGGCGGCCGACGGCTCCGAGAAATAGCTCCTCGGTGCCCCGGGGGCGAGTCCGACCCGGCCAGCCCCCCAACTGCAACCTCTCCGGGGGGTCGTTCGTACTACCCCACAGTCAGCTGTTGGCCGGCCCCACCGACTCTCGGGACCGGCCGACCTGAGCAACCGCCCTGCGAGGAGAGCCTGTGATGCGATTCCGTTCTGCCTTCAGTGCCGCCATCGTCCTGGCCGCTCTGATTCCCCTCCGCAACGCCTCGGCCCAGGATTTTGGCTTTGGTGGGCGGGGTGGTGGCCGGAATCCCGGTGGCCTCGACATGTCACTGGCCCCGTTCTACTCGGACCTGACCGGCCCGTTCGCCTTCGACTCGGTGCAGGTGCTGCTCTCCCTCGAAGCGGCCCAGCGAGCCAAGCTCGACAAGATCCGCGCCGACCACATCGCCAGGACCCAGACGCTGCGCGACTCGATCGGTCGTCTGGCGGTGGCTGCCGGCTATACCACCCCGATCCCGGAGGCCAAGCCGGACGGCACCGTGGACAAGGCCAAGGCGCTCAAGGACTACACCAAGCACCTCGAACGGCTGCGCAAGATCGATAGTGATTATTACCTCAAGACCGTCAAGCCTGTCATGAATTCGACCCAATGGACGTCATATAAGGAGTGGGTCCAGATGAAGGGCTCCCAGCGCGGCAATCGAGGGGGCATGGGGGGGATGGGTGGCATGGGTATGCGGGGCGGTGGTGGTTTCTAGGCCCCAGTGACTTCCCGCGGGTCACGTCCGTGGTCCGCACTCAGATGGCCTGCCTTGCGTTGCAAGGCAGGCTGTCTTCTTTCTATCAGTGGCTGAATGGCCGCCGGTCACGGCCGTGGGTTGTCGTGGCGTCCCCGGGCCCGAGGGCACAATGATCACACTGCACCCGATTGGCACCATCCGCAGTCCGTTCAGCACCACAGCCGAGATCCCCCGGGGCCTCGGGGCGCAGCACGATGCTGAGGGTATCCTCGAGCTTCTGCCGGAGATGGAGCCGGGCCTGGGCGACATCGATGGCTTCTCGCATCTGTACGTGATCTGGATCTTCGACCGGGCGGAGCCCGGCCCGCTGCGCGTCCGTCCGCCGACCGACGGCCGAGAGCACGGGGTGTTCGCCACCCGGTCGCCGCATCGCCCGAACCCGATCGGGCTGACCGTTGTCCGCCTGCTCCGCCGCGAGGGCGCCCGGGTGTACGTCAGCGGCGTGGACATGCTCGATGGCACGCCCATCGTGGACATCAAGCCGTATCTGTCAAACGTTCCAGCCGAGGCGCTTCGGCGGGGCTGGCTGGCCGAGGCAGAAGCCCGGGGGCCCTAGCGCTCAGACGTCCAGCGGCCGCGTGTTGGTCTCCGCCATGGGCCACAGGATGGCCAGGCCGATCGCCCCGTAGAGCATGATGTAATACGCGGGGGCCAGTGGATGGCCGAGCGTTTCGATCAGCCAGGTCGACACCAGCGGCGCCGTGCCGCCGGCCAGGGCCAAGGTGAGACTGTATGCGAGGCTCATCGAAGTCACGCGCGAGCGCAGCGGGAAGATCTCCACCACCATCGCGCCTTGCAGCCCGAGCGCCATCCCGAGCGGCACGGCCACCAGGATCTGCCCGATGATGAAGGTCGATGGCGGCCCATAGAGCATCAACTGGAGTGCCGGGTAGATGAGGGCCATCACCGAGATGGTGAGGATCATCATCAGGCGACGACGCCCGACTTTGTCCGACAGCCAGCCGCCAAGTGGTTTCGAAAACAGGACGACGAACAACGTCAGCGTATTGGCCAGCAGAAATTCTTCCCCGCTGGCCGCCGCCAGGCTTTTTCGCCGCTCCACGGCGTAGGTGAAGGTCAGGTAGTACGCGGCGTTGGTCATCGCCACGATCCCGAACGTCTGCAGGATCGGCAGCCGATCGGCGATGATCGACGGAAGGAGCCGGTCGCGGATCGTCTTGGCCTTCAATCCCTCCGCGGTTTCGACGATCCCGCGCCGCAGCAGGTAGCCGAGGATGAGGAAGACCACGCTGCCGACAAAGGGGATGCGCCAGCCCCAGGCGTTCACCTCCGCTGGTGAGAGCAGGGCGTTGACGAGCCACGCTGCGCCCGATCCCAGGATGAAGCCGATCGTCGTGCCGGCCGCTGTCGAACTGCTGATGAGGCCGCGCATCAGGGGTGACGACCCTTCGGTGGTGTACACCATGGATCCGGTATACTCGCCGCCGAGCGAGAATCCCTGGATCAGTCGCATCAGCAGCAGCAGCACCGGCGCCATCACCCCGATCTGTGAGTAGGTCGGCAGCAGCCCGAGAATCAGGGTGGCGCCCCCCATCAGCAGGATCGAAAACGTCAGCAGCGCGCGTCGGCCGACACGATCACCGACTCGGCCCAGCACGAGGCTGCCCACCGGACGAGCCAGGAAGCCGAGCGCGAAGGTGCCGAAGGTGAGCAGCTGCTGGGTGGTATGGCTGGATTGGGTGAAGAACTGGCTGCCGATGTTGCTGGCGAAGTAGCCGTAGACGGCGAAATCAAACCACTCAAGCACATTGCCGATGAGGCCGGCGAGTGCGGTGCGTAGCGGCGATTGTGCAGGAACTGGTGGAGTTGCCATGGCCCCCTCGGGCGAGTCCGACGTTGGCATCGCAGTCGGGGCAATATAGCGCGCGACTGCGTCAGGTTGCCCGATCAGGCCCTGCATCGTAGCTTCGATTTCGCCCCCCACGGAAATGCAGATGTTCCAGCTGAACAAGTGGTACCTCGACCTGTGCACGCCCGACGGAGTGGCGGTGATCTGCTATTCGCCAGGTTGCGGTGGGGTCTCCTGCGGCTGCGATATGCCTCGATATTGGTCGCCATTCCGGGGGCGAAGCCCGAAGAGGCATTCGCAGTGCGACGGGTCGACCGTCCGTCGATCGACCACGCGGCCGTGCGCTGGCACTCGGATGTTCTTGATGTCCACGGCGAGTGGTTGCGGTTGCAGCCGGCGGTCCGCGAGACGCTGGTGCGAGACCACACCGGGGCGATCCGCTGGTCGTGTCGGGCGCCGCTCGCCGCGGCGGAGGTGCGGTGGGGCCGCCGCCGGTTCAGCGGGCTCGGATACGTCGAGTCGCTCGGCATGACGATGCCGCCTACACAGATGCCGTTCCACACGCTGCGCTGGGGGCGGCACCTGTCGTCGGAACACTCACTGGTGTGGATCGACTGGAGCGGGAAGGTGCCGGGGCAATGGGTCTGGCTGGATGGCGTGCGCCAACGGGGTGTGACGTTCGCCACTGATGGCGCCATCCAGTTGTCGGGAGGGCGACGACTGGAACTCAACGAGTCGCGCGACATCCGCAATCAGCCCGTGCTCCCCGCGATGGTGACGGCGCTTCCGGGCATCGCGCAGCACCTGGCGGGTTCGCTCGGGGCCTTGCATGAACACAAGATGGTTGCGTGCTCCTCGCTCCATGACGGCCAGCTGTCGCTCCACCGCGGGTGGACCGTGCACGAGGTGGTCACATGATGACTGCTGGCTCGGTGTTCGCGCGCGTGCTCTATGGGGCCTTGTTCGTCGTGGTCATTCCGGCCGGGCTGGTGCTCTGGGCGCGCGCCCTGGAACCGACGGTGGCGCTCACGGCGGTGCATTCGCACTGGGCTGGCGCGTTGCTGGTCGCGGCCGGGCTCTGGCTGGTGGCGCCCACCACCGCGCTCGGCATGGCGGCGCTCTGGTTCGGGTACGAACGCAATGCCCTTGTGGCGCGATTCAAGGCGGAGGCGATCGCGGCTCCGTTGCTCGGGTTCCCGCCGGCCAGCGATGAACCGGCGCGCGGATCGGATCGAGCCGCCGTCATTGTCTGGGTCCTGAACCCGTGGTTGCTGTGCTGGCTGACGGTCCCCGTCCTGGCGTCCTTCCGGCCATTCCGGCCCGAGCATCTCTGGGGCCGGGTGCTGGCGTTCGAGCAGGAACACCTGGCAGGTACCGCGTCGTTCCCGGCCTTTCATGTGATTTGGACGATGTTCGCTGCCCAGGCATGGATCGCCAACGCGCGGGCGACTGGCCGAGCGGCCTGGCGGTGGGTCGGCATCGGGTGGGCGACACTGATCGTGTGCAGTTGCCTGGCGACCGGGATGCACACGATTCTCGAGGTGATCACGGCGGTGGTGGTGTGCATCCCCTGTTCCATTACCGGGGAAGTTGGGAAGTGCTGCGCCGAGCCTCGGAACGGATGGCCAATTCGTGGCGCGAGTGGCGGATCGGTCCGGTGCGGATCATCAATCATGGCATCTACTCCACCATCGGTACCTTTGTCGGCTCCGTGCTGATTGGCATGCTCACCGGGCCGCGCGGTGTCATGGCCATCGCCTGGGTTGGGGTGTTGCAGACCCTGGGTGCGGGACTCACCGCGCAGGCGCTGGAGGGGTCCTCCAAGCTGCTGCGGCCGTTCGGCTAATATGGCGGGGTGTTCGGCGCCGCCCTGGCCTGCATCACGGCGCCGCTGGTGCTCGGTATGCCGATGTTGCCGCTGCTGGCGGCGTTCGCCATTGCGGCGCCCTGGATTCAGGGGATCGGGCGACTGCGATGCCTGGTGCAGGGGTGCTGTCACGGGCAACCATCCAGCGCAGCCGTCGGCATCTGCTATCATCATCGCCGCTCGCGGGTGACCCAGCTCGCCAACCTGGCGAATGTCCCGCTGTACCCCACACCACTCTATTCCATCATCAGCAACGTGTTGATCGGCGTGGTGCTGCTCCGACTGCGCTTTCTGGGCGCGTCGGACGGCATGGAGCTTGGGATCTATTTCATCCTTGCCGGGACGGCGCGGTTCGTCGAGGAGTCCTACCGCGGTGAGCCGCAGACCAAGCAGATCGGTGGGCTGCACATCTATCAGTGGTTCACGATCGGCTCGGTGGTCGCCGGCATAGTGTGCACCACGCTGACTTCCGAGCCACCGGTAATTGGCTTTCTTCCGCCGACGACCGCGCTCTGGTGGGTGGCGCTCGCGATGGGACTGCTCTCCGGTTCCGCGATGGGGGTCGACTTCCCGAACTCGAATCGGCGCTTCTCCCGGCTGGCGGCGGCGGACTGAATGGCCTCACCGAGCCTTGGGGAATCCCAATTTGCGACAATGGGGACGATCTTGTAAGGATATCAGGCGGAGTATTGTTCTTCGCCTCTCTCCGACACGAGTCCTATGATGCCGTCTTGCCGTCGCCGGATCGATCTCCCTTGTGCTGCCCTGATCCTCCTATGCATCTGGCTCCCGCTGTCGGCAGGTGCACAGGGTGGCCTCATCGTCACCGCTCTCCGCCACGAGTACCGGAGCAACCCGCTCGGCACGGATGTCGTTCATCCGCGCCTCAGCTGGCGGATCGAAGGCAGGGAGCGGAACACGGTGCAGTCGGCCTACCAGCTCCAGGTTGCCACCGATTCCGCGGCGTTGGCCAGGGGCGCGAAGGGTATCCTCTGGGACTCCGGTCGCATCACCACCGACGCGTCGCTCTTCCAGCCGTACCGCGGTCCAGCACTTCGATCTCGCACGCGCTATTTCTGGCGGGTGCGAGTGTGGGACGGGAAGGGGAACCCTTCCTCCTGGAGCGCGCCGGCATTCTGGGAGACGGCATTGCTCGACAAGGCAGACTGGACAGCCCAGTGGATCGGACCGCCGGCGGCGAGTCACGATTCCGCTGGGGCGCCGCTCCCAACGCTGCGGCGGACGTTCGACATCAAGGGAAAGGTGGTCTCCGCGCGAGTCTATCTGACGAGCCGAGGCCTCTATGAACTTCACCTCAACGGTCGGCGCGTCAGCGAGGACTTCTTCACGCCCGGCTGGACCTCATACCGGAAACGACTGCAGTATCAGACCTATGACGTGACGTCGTTCCTCGTTCCCGGTGCGAACGCCATCGGCGCCATCCTCGGCGACGGCTGGTACCGAGGCTACCTCGGCTTCTCGGGTCGGAAGAACGACTATGGCACCTCCGTCGCCCTCCTGCTGCAGCTGGAGATTCGCTACGCTGATGGTCGGACTGTTCGGGTGGTCTCGGATGGCAGCTGGAAGGAGGGCACCGGGCCGCTCATCGCCTCCGACATCTACCGCGGTGAATCGTATGACGCCCGGAAGGAAGTCGCCGGCTGGGATCGTCCCGCGTTCGACGATCGTGGCTGGAATGCCGTTGCGGTGGTGGAAGGCACGTCGGCGGCCTTGGTGGCACCAGTCGGTGAGCCCGTCCGACGGACGGCCAGCATCACCCCGATTGCCATCCTCAAGTCGCCGGCTGGCGAGACGATCTACGACCTGGGTCAGAACATCACCGGATGGGTGCGACTGAAGGTCAGCGGCCCGAGCGGGACGACGGTCACGCTGCGCCACGGTGAGGTGCTCGACAAGTCGGGGAATCTGTACACCGAAAACCTGCGCGCCGCCTTCCAGACGGATCGCTACACCCTGAAGGGCGGTGGGGAAGAAGTCTACGAACCGCATTTCACCTATCATGGCTTCCGGTATGTCGCCGTCGCGGGCCTGCCGAGTCCGCCGACGCTCGCGATGATCACCGGGGTCGTGGTGCATTCCGACCTCGAGGAGACCGGCAGGTTCGAGACGTCCGACTCGATGCTGAACAAGCTCCAGCGCAACATCGTCTGGGGGCAGCGCGGCAATTTCCTCGACGTGCCCACCGATTGTCCCCAGCGCGACGAGCGCCTGGGCTGGACTGGCGATGCCCAGGTCTTTGCGCGGACGGCCGCGTTCAACATGAACGTCGCCGGCTTCTTCGCGAAGTGGCTTGGAGACCTGGCCCTCGACCAGCACGACGGTGGCTCGGTGCCATGGGTCATTCCGAATCCGCTCGGCGGCGATTCGGTGCGCTACGCCGCGGCGGCTGGTTGGGCCGATGCGTCGACGGTCGTCCCCTGGACGATGTACCTCACCTACGGGGATCGCGGCGTGCTCGAGCGGCAATTCGAGAGCATGCGGAAGTGGGTCGATTACGCTCGCCGTCAAGCCGGACCGGACCTGATCTGGCGCAAGGGCGACCACTTCGGCGACTGGCTCGCGTGGCATAGCGACGATGCATCGTATCCGGGGGCCACCACCGGGAAGGACTTCATCGCCACGGCCTACCTGGCGCACTCCGCCGATCTGGTCGCCAAGGCGGCGACCGTACTCGGCAAGGACGCCGAGGCACGCCAGTACCGGGCGATGTTCAACGACATTCGCGACGCCTTCCGCAAGGAGTTCGTATCGCCCAACGGCCGGGTGGGGGAGAACACCCAGACGGCCTACGCGCTGGCGCTCAACTTCGGCCTGCTGAAGCCGGAGGAGTTGAACGGCGCCGCGGAGCGGCTTGTCAATGACATCCGCCGTCACGACGGTCACCTGACTACCGGCTTCCTCGGCACGCCGGAGCTGACCTCGGCGCTGTCGGCGAACGGGCATCTCGACGCGGCGTTTGCACTGCTCAATCAGCGCGAGTATCCCTCCTGGCT
>JANYAG010000149.1 GCA_025361465.1 Gemmatimonadota bacterium | reverse complement strand
CCTGGAGGCGCGGGTGGTTGGAATCTCCGTCATTACCGCCACGGATAACCTGGTGACGATCGCCGACAGTACCGGGGCGATCGTCGAGTGGCTGCCCGACGGCAAGAAGCATCAGGAAGCTCAATACGAGGGCGGCGTCATCGAGTCGCAGGCCGGCTGGAAGTTCGGCGACTTCTTCGTGCTGCGCGGGGTTCCCAGCGGGATCTCTGTCCGCCGCGAATACAAGATCTCGAAGGATGGCACGTCTCTCGAGATGCATGTTACCGTTGAGAAGGGAAAGAAGGTCGAGCAGAAGTTCTTCTATACCAAGGGGTGACCACCGTGATGAATGATCCGCTGCCGTTGTTCATCGACGGGGTCTTCCGTGCGGCCGTGGACGGCGAGACCCGCGAACGCCGGAGTCCCTCGGATTCCGCCGACCTGGTGGCGCGCGTCCCGATCGGGAGTGCCGAAGATGTTGCGGCGGCCGTCACCGCTGCGCAGGTCGCGTTCTCGCGCTGGCGCACGACGTCCGGCCCCGCGCGGGCTGAGGCGCTCTACCGCTGGGGCGAGAGGATCGCCGAACGAAGTGAGGAGTTGGCGCAGGCGATCGCCCGCGAAGTCGGCAAGCCGATCGGCGAGGCCCGCGGCGAGGTGACCCGGGCCACGGTGATCTGCCGCTACTATGCCGGCGAGGCCGTGCGCGACATTGGGGAAGTGATTCCGGCCCAGGCGGCGGACGCGCTCCAGTTGACGCTCCGCGACCCGCTTGGCCCGGTGGCGTTGATTACGCCCTGGAACTTCCCTCTCGCCATCCCGCTCTGGAAGGCGGCCCCGGCGATGGCTTTCGGCAACACGGTGGTGCTGAAGCCTTCCGAACTTTCGTCGTGGGTCACCCACTTGCTGGCGGAGACGGCGCATGCCGCCGGACTCCCGGCCGGGGTGTTCAATGTCGTGCATGGGGACGGTACCACCGGCGAGGCGTTGCTGGGGTCGGCCGCCATCCGGGGCATCTCCTTCACGGGGTCGCAGGCAGTTGGCCGACGGGTTAGTGCCATGGCGCTCGAGCGAGGCTGCCGGGCCCAGACCGAGATGGGCGGCAAGAACGTGGTGATCGTCGCCAAGGACGCGGATCTCGATCGGGCCGCCGCGCTCACGGCCGCGGGAGCGATGCGCTACGCCGGGCAGAAGTGCACGGCCACCAGTCGCGTGGTGGTCGATCGCGCGGTCGAGGCTGAGTTTCTTGCCAAGCTCGAGTCCGCCGTGGCCGCGTTGCCTCTCGGCCCGGTCGACGATCCGGCAGCCGCCATCGGGCCGCTGATCACGCCAGCATCGCGGCAGCGAATCGCCACCGCGCTGGCCACCAGTCCCGCGCCGCTGATCTTCGGAGGGCAGTTGCCCGACGATCCGCGGTGGCAGCGCGGCAACTGGTTCGCGCCACGCGCCCTGCGGCTCGATGGTCCGCAGCATCCCCTGGCGCTGCAGGAGTTGTTCGGACCGGTGCTCGGCGTGCTGGTGGCCGATGACCTGGATCATGCCATTGCGCTGGCGAACGCCACACCCTTCGGGCTGTCGGCGTCGTTGTTTACCCGGGACATTGCCACGGCGATGCGGTACCTTCGGCAGATCGAGGTGGGCCTGGTCCGCGTCAACGGAGATACCACGGGCGTCGACCCCCATGCTCCGTTCGGCGGGATGAAGGGCTCCTCGTCGGGAAGCCGCGAACAGGGAAGCGCCGCCCGCGAGTTCTATACCGAGATCCGCACGGTCCAGATCCACCCTTGAGGAGCTGCAGATGCCGAGCATGACCCCCGAGCAATGGCAGGGCGTCTTCCCCGCGATCACGACGCCATTTACTCCCGAGGGTGAGGTCGATCACGCGTTTCTCGGCGGCCACGCCCGGCGGATGATTGCGGCGGGGTGTCGCGGCGTGGTGCCACTCGGGTCGCTGGGCGAGGGCGCCACGCTGACATTCGTCGAGAAGATCGAAATTCTGAGAACTTGCGTGGCGGCAGCCAACGGTCGCGTGCCGATTGTCGCTGGCATCTCGGCGCTCTCGACCGATGAGGCCGTCCTGCTGGCGCACGCAGCCGCTGGCGCCGGGTGCAGCGGATTGATGGTGTTGCCGCCGTATGTGTACCGCGGCGACTGGCCGGAGATGCGCGCGCACGTCACGGCGGTGATCGAGGCGACGCATGGAAACGGGGCGACATCGGAGGGGAACTGGCCGACGCGCAGCGGGCGATCCGGGCGCTCGGTGGGGGCACCGTCGAGGTCCGTCCTGTGGCCGTTCCGGGGCTCCTCGAGCATCGCCTCGTCATCATCACCTCGGCCGGTGACGTCCCCGCGGACTACCCGCGCGACCCGGCCGCGCGCCGGCGGCGGCCATGGTAGGCGTCACGCTGCTAGATTCAGTCCTGTGCGCATAGC
>JANYAG010000134.1 GCA_025361465.1 Gemmatimonadota bacterium | reverse complement strand
AGCGCCTCGCCCGCGAACGTGACCAGGCCGATCCGGTCGTTGTGGCGGCCGCGCACGAACGCAATCGCCTGATGCTTGGCAACCTCGATGCGATTGGACGGGGCGAAATCCTCCGCCAGCATCGAGCTCGACACATCGATGGCAATCACGATGGCTATGCCATCGGCGGAGACGACGGTGCGATCGCCGGGACGGAATGGCCCCGCGGCGGCGAGCATCAGTGCGGCCAGGGCCCCCGAGCGCAGCGATGGCGGTAGCAGCAAGCGCCAGCGGCCGTGGGCGGCCTCGGCGAACGGCCGCGTCTCGCTCACGACGGCCACCACCGGCTGTTGCCGGCGCCGACGAATCCACCACCAGGGAATCGCCAGCAACAGCAGCAGCAGCCACGGCCTGGCGAAGAGGAGCATCAGGATCCCGCGAGCCCGGCGTGCTGACACCCTTCGCTGACCAGGTCCGCCAGTTCGGACTCGGAGCAGCGCGCGAACCGTACGGCATCCACGCGGCGGCGCCACTCCGCCATGTCCTCCCGCGACCGGGTCAGCCACTCGAGATGCTCGAGCGCCAGGCGCGATTCCCCAGCGTCGAGCCAGCGGTCCAGGCGTGCGCGATCGACCAGCGGCCGGGGCACCGGCGCACCGGCGGTCTTCGGATGCCCCCGTCGGCGCCAGCGCCAGTGCAGCACGGCAATCAGCACCAGGGCGAGCGGCAGCAGGATGGCGAACGGCATCACGGTGAGGTCGGCGCGCGGCACCCAGGAGTGCGCTGGGCGAGGGGGCACCTTGATCAGCGACTGCCCGGCCGGCAAGAGCGACCGGACGTCGAGCATCACGTGCGCGCTGGCCAGCGTGTCCACTCGCCCATTCATGGCGATGACCACGGGGCCTGGCATCACCAGATCGTTGCGTCCGGGTGCCCACACGGCGACGGTGTAGGCGATCCGGACCGAATCGCCCTCGCGCGAGATGACCGGCGCCCCAACCAAGGTGGCGAGGGTGGAGTCCTCCGGCGCGCGAACCTGCACGACCGCGCCCGGCGGTGCCGTGATCCGGTGGACAATGGTGAGCGTGTCCCCGACCGTGACCCGCCCCGGCTGCTGTGTCATCGACCCCTCGCGCGCCGGCCAAACGCCGACCGCAGCGCGGGGAGGTACTCGCCCTGGGTGCGGATCACCACCTCGCGAACCCCGATCGACGCGAGGGCGGCGCTCCGCCTGGCCCGCATCCGCTTCGACGCGGACTCCGCGCGGCGCCGCGCCAGGATATCGCCGCTGTCGAACAGCACGGACTTCCCTGATTCCGCGCTCGCGAGCATGACCCAGCCGCCATCCGGCAGCGCCGTTTCCCGGCTGTCCTCAAGGGCAATCGCCGTGACTTCATGGCGCGCCGCCAGGCCCTTCAGCGGCGTCTCCCAGTCGGGGGCGAGAAAATCGGAGAGGATGACGATCAGCGCGCGCCGCTTGAGCAGGGCACCCGCGGTGCGAAGCGCAGCGGCCAACTCCGTCGTTCGTCCGGCCGGCTCGAGGGTGAGCAGCGACTGCACGACGCCGAACGCATGACGTTGTCCCCGGGCCGGCGGAATCACCGGTCCCACCGTGTCGCCGAAGGCGATCAGCCCGACGCGATCCTGCTGCTGACAGGCGACCAAGGCGAGAATCGCGGCGGCTTCCACTTCGCGGGAGACTTTCGGCTCAGGATCACCGATCGCCGTCGAGAGCGACCGATCGACGATGAGCAGCAGGGTCAGCTCACGCGTTTCCGTATACAACTTGATATAGGGCTGGCCGGTGCGGGCGAGCAGATTCCAGTCCAGGTGACGGACATCGTCGCCCTCGGTGTAGGGGCGCACATCCGTGAATTCCATGCCGGTGCCGCGGAACACCGAGCGCACCTCGCCGCCGAGGAGGGTGTCGGTGGCCCGCCGCCCGCGCAACGCGAGCGTGCGGACCTGCCTCAGCAGCGCAGGTGGAAGTCGGCCGGCCATGTCACGGTACCGGTACGGCGCCGAGCAGCTGACGGATGACCGAGTCGGTATCGATCCCCTCGGCTTCCGCGTCGAACGTCAGGACGATCCGGTGCCGCATGACGTCGGGAGCGAGCGATTGCACATCCTCGGGCGTCACGAAGTCCCGCCCGCGAAGGTAGGCATGGGCGCGCGCGGTCTGCGCCAGGGCGATCGACGCGCGCGGCGAAGCGCCAAAGGCGATCATCGGCGCCAGCTCCCCGAGCCCGACTGACGCGGGCTCGCGCGAACCCCGTACCAGGTCGACGATGTAGTCGGCAAGGCGGGCGTCGAGATGGATGGCGTGAATGTCTGCCCTGGCCGCCAGCACCTGCGCCGGATCGGCGAGGCGGCGGACCGGAATCGATTCCCCAACCGCACTCATGCGCTGCAGGACTTCGCGCTCTTCAGT
Organism: Gemmatimonadota bacterium; assembly: GCA_025361465.1. Lineage (GTDB taxonomy): Bacteria > Gemmatimonadota > Gemmatimonadetes > Gemmatimonadales > GWC2-71-9 > Palsa-1233. The sequence goes on along the minus strand of JANYAG010000134.1, from coordinate 1,971 downwards.
GCGTGTCGGATAATCGACGCGGACCTTGAGCAGGAAGCGATCGAGCTGGGCCTCGGGTAACGGGTAGGTTCCTTCACTCTCGATCGGATTCTGCGTGGCGAGCACCAGGAAGGGCTGCGGCAACTGGTAGCTCGTGCCTCCGATCGTCACCTGTCGCTCCTGCATCGCCTCGAGCAACGCCGACTGCACCTTGGCCGGCGCGCGATTGACTTCATCGGCCAGCACGATCAGCGCGAAGATCGGTCCCTGGCGCACCGTGAACTTCTGGTGCATGGTATCGAAGACCATCGTCCCGATGACATCGGCCGGGAGGAGGTCCGGCGTGAACTGGATCCGCGAAAACGTGGCGTGCAGGACGTCCGCCAACGTGTGCACCGTAAGAGTCTTGGCCAGCCCCGGCACGCCCTCGAGCAGGACATGCCCCCCCGTCAGCATCCCGATGAGCAGCCGCTCGACCATGACATCCTGACCGACCACCCGCTTGCGAATCTCCGCGACAACTTCCTGCACCGGAAACGCCACTCAATCCTCCTCGGAGGTCATTCCGATCGCCCGGTAAATCGCGCGCTCTTCCTGCTGGGTCAGCGGCCGCCAGCCGCCGACCGGAAGTGCATCGAGTCGCACCGGTCCATACGACACCCGGGCCAAGCGCTCGACCTTGGCGCCCATCGCTTCCACCCAGCGTCGCACGATGCGGTTGCGACCTTCCAGCAGGGTGACCTCAAGAATACTGCGCCCCTCACGACCCGCCTTCACCTTGACGCGAGTGGGGACGACCGGACGCTCGTCCACTTTCACCTGACCCTGCACTCGCTTGGCCAGCTCCGCCGTATCCAGCCCATGCACCAGGGCGATATAGCTCCTCGGCACGCGGTACTTGGGATGCGTCAGCCGGTGCACGGCCTCGCCATCGGTCGTGAGCAGCAGCAGGCCGGTGGTGGCGACGTCGAGCCGCCCGACGTATGTCAGGCCCTTGGAATCCTTCACCAAGTCGAAAACGGTGCGTCGGCCCTCCTCGTCGTCGGCCGTGGTCACGACGCCGATGGGCTTGTGCACGGCGATCCACCGCTTCTCGACCAGGTTGATCACCTTCCGGCCCACTGTCACCCGCGACGTGCCGGGCTCGACCGACATCCCGATCTCGGCCACCTTGCCGTCGATCTTGACGTGGCCGGAACGAATGAGTTCCTCCGCCTTGCGCCGCGAGGCCACCCCAGCGCGCGCGAGGTATCGCTGCAACCGCATCGGGGGCATCAGCCCTCCTCGACGGAGGCGAGCGTGCCCGCCTCGTCATCCACTTGGAGCTGGTGCGGACGCAGGGCGATGGTGAGTTCCTCGACCCGCGGCAGGTCCGCGATGTCGCGAAGCCCGAGCAGCTCAAGGAAGAGCGGCGTGGTACCGTAAAGGAGCGGGCGGCCGAGTCCCTCCCCGCGCCCGATCACCTCGATCAGGCCACGCTCCTGCAGCGTGCGCAAGACGCCGCCGGCGTTGACACCACGGATCTCCTCGATCTCGGCACGCCCCACCGGTTGGCGATACGCGATGGTGGCCAGCGTTTCGAGGGTCGCCGGCGAGAGCCGCGGCTGGCGCTGCATGGCATGGGCACGCTCGACCGCCGCGGCGAACGCCGCGCGGGTCAGGATCTGGTACCCACCCGCGAGCTCGACAATCTCGACGGCATGTCCGGCGAAGTCGTACTGCTCGCGGAGCTGGTCGAGGGCGGTGCGGATGTCCGCCGATGTGGCATCCGGCTCGAGCCCCTCCAGCTCGTCGAGCGTGAGGGGGCGGTTGGACGCGAAAAGCGCGGCCTCAATGAACTGCGACAGCGGTGGGAGCGGATTCACGGATAATCACCAGTGGGCCGAAGGAAGCATCTTGACGGAAGCGGCACGCGCCCCGACGGGCAAGCTCGAGCAATGCCAGCAGCACCGAAAGGACATCCACGATGGTTGGGGTGGCGGAAAACGCTTC
>JANYAG010000090.1 GCA_025361465.1 Gemmatimonadota bacterium | reverse complement strand
GACGCAATTGCGGCCGTCGTCATCGGCGGGACCACGTTGAGCGGTGGAATCGGAACGGTGGGCGGGACCCTCGTGGGAATCCTCACGATCGGTGTCATCAACAACAGCATGGGACTCAACAACGTCGATGCCAATCTTCAGCTCATTCTCAAGGGTGTCATCATCCTGGCCGCGGTGTGGTTGCAGCGTCGCCGCCCGGATTGAGCGACGGTTCCGCCTCATCGGGCTCCTGCTTCTCGCAGTCGCGTGCCGTCAGGCCCCGCGCGGAACGCACCTGATCGGCTTTTCGCAGGCCAACCTCGGCGAGCCATGGCGGGTGGCGATGAACGCCGAGGTCGCGGCGCGCGCCAGGGACTTCCCCGACCTCGACATCGTCTACGCCGACGCGCAACAGGACAATGCGAAGCAGGTGGCCGATGTCGAGAACTTCCTGCGCCAGAAGATCGAGCTGCTGATCATCTCCCCCAACGAAGCAAAGCCGCTCACCCCGATCGTGCAGCGGGCGTATGAAGCCAAGATCCCGGTGGTCATCCTCGATCGCGAGATCGAAGGCGAGACGTACACCACCTTCATTGGCGCCAACAATCAGGAGATCGGCCGCGCCGCGGGGGAGTACGCGGCGTCGCTCCTTGGCGGGAAGGGCAAGGTGGTGGAGATCAAGGGACTGCCAGGCTCGACGCCGGCCCGGGACCGCAGTGCGGGCTTCCGCGAGGCGATCGTGAAGTTCCCGGGGATCGTCATCGTGCACGATCCGGTGGCGAACTGGCTGCGTGAAGAGGCGATGTCGCAGATGGAGTCGGCGCTCGCCGCCAACCCCAAGATCGACCTCGTCTATGCCCACAATGACCCGATGGCAATCGGCGCCTACCTCGCGGCCAAGGCGAAGGGGCGCGATGCCGAGATGAAGTTCATCGGGATCGACGGACTTCCCGGACTCGACGGCGGCCGGCAAGCGGTGACGGATGGGAAACTCGCCGCCACCTTCGTCTATCCGACCGGGGGGAAGGAAGCCGTCGAGATCGCCGAGAAGATCCTGCACGGTGAACCGGTCCTGCACCGGATCATCCTGTCCACCGAACGGATCACGAAGCAGTAATCCACCATCAGCACGAGGTACCTGGCCATGTCGAGACGACTGTTCATGAAATCGATGGTGAGCGGGGTGGGGCTGGCCGGGTTGTCCGGGCTCGTGGAGCCGGCGGTCGCGCAGGGGCCTGCCGCCGCCGGGACGTCCGAATGGCTGCCCGCATACGCCCGCAGCCAGCAGTACCGTTCCCGAAAGCAGTCGAGCCACGACGTGACCGGCGGCAACGCAGATGCATGGGGCATCAAGGCCGGCGACTCCAAGGAGATCTTCAGCGCCACCGGCTCGGGAGTGATCTCGCACATCTGGTTCACCATTGCCGCCGGGACGGCGCTGCACCTCAAGGAACTGGTGTTGCGGGCCTACTGGGATGGTCGCGACAAGCCGAGCATCGAGGCACCGATCGGCGACTTCTTCGGGCTCAACCTGGGGGACTATGTCCTCTACGAAAGCGAATACCTCGCCTGCTCACCCGGGCAGTCGCTCAATTGTTATTTCGCGATGCCCTACCGAAAGGGCGCCCGCCTGACGGTGACCAACGAAAGCAATCGGGACGTCGGAGCGTTCTACTCCAACATCGATTACCTCGAGGCCGATGCCCTCCCCGCCGATGCGCTCTATTTCCATACCCAGTACCGCCAGGGGACGCCGACCGTCGCGCAACAGCTCGCCGGCGGCAAAAATGTTGATGGGGCGACAAATTACGTCTATTGCGAAACCCGTGGTCGCGGCCATCTGATGGGTGTCACGCTCGGCGTGGTGCAGAATGCCGAAGGGTGGTGGGGCGAGGGCGACGACATGATCTTCGTTGATGACCCGTCACAGCCGGTCATCATCGGCACCGGCTCGGAGGACTACTTCCTGGGCAGCTGGAACTTCGGAGGGCGGCAGAACGCGCACGCGTTTGCCTATCATCAGTATGGGGCCCCGCTGATTCAGAGCGCCGAACGCACCGGGGGACGGTATTGTCTCTACCGCTTCCATGGCGACAACCCGGTGACCTTCAGCAAGTACTTGAAGCACACCATGGAGCACGGCCACGCCAACAATCGCGCCGACAACTTTTACTCCTGTGCGTACTGGTATCAGGACCAGCCGTACACCGATTTCCCGGCGCTGCCGCCGGTGGCTCAGCGGCTGCCGACCGTGAGCAGGGGGTAGGCGGGCCGCAGTCCCCGGGGTCACTCCCGATCCCGATTCTGTCGTGGCAGTGTTACTCAGGGTTGGCTCATCCTGTCAGGTAGGAGTACCGCATGCGATCGGCGATCCGCGCTAGTGCGCTTGTTGTGTTCGCGCTTGGTGTGCTTGGGGGCAGCGCCCGCGCACAGGGCACCAAGGGCACGAAGCTCATCACTCCGGCGGACATGAAGGCATGGAACGCCATCCGCCAGACCGTGCTGTCCAACGACGGCAAGTGGTTTGCCTACACCATGGCTCCGTCCGAAGGCGACGCGACGGTCGTGTATCGCGGCACCGCCAAGGGGGCGGCAGAGACCCGTGTTCCGGTGGGCAACGGGGGTGGTTCGGTGGCGATCTCGGGTGACTCGAGATGGCTTGGCTACATCGTCGCGCCACCGCGCCCCGCCACGACCAGTGGTCGCGGGGGGCGCGCCGGCGCAGGTGGGGCTGGTGGTGCGGGTCGTGGTGCCACTGCGGTCGATAGCGCGGCGCGCCCCGGGACGACGAACAAGTTCGTGCTGGTGAACCTCGCGACGGGTGAGAAGAAGGAGTTCGAGCGCATTCGCCGCTTCTCGTTCAACACCGATACGGCCACGTGGGTCGTGATGCAGGGTGGCGCCGGCCCAGCGGCAGGTGGCCCGGCAGGTGGGGGTCGCGGGGGTGGTGCGGCGGATGCCGGGGCCGGCACGGCTGGTGGCGGGGCCGACCTGCTCCTGTACAATCTCGCGACGGCGGAGACGTTCAACATGGGACGGGTCGACGCCTACGCCTTCAGCCGTGGTGGCGAGTGGCTGGCCTACACCATGTCGAACGCGGACCAGGTCGGCAATGGCGTCCAGCTGCGCAACATGAAGAACAGCAGCTCGCGGTCCCTTGAAAACGCCAGGCTCCTCTACTCCCAGCTTGCCTGGGTCGACAGTTCGGCGGCCCTGAGCGTGATGCGCGGTCGCATCGATTCCCTCGCGCGGGATACCGTCTTCTCGATCGAGCTCTTCTCGAACTTCGGCCCCGAGGGGCCTGCGAAACGGACGGTCTTTGATCCTTCCACTCGGCGCGACTTCCTGCTCGGCTGGAAGATCGCCTCGGAGCGTGCGCCGCGATACGCGGATGACATGTCGGCGGTGTTCTTCGGAATTCGCGAGGGAACCAAGCCGGCGCCGCGCGGCACGGCGACTGCTGGTCGCGGGGCGGCACCAATCACGGCTGGCGCACCGGGAGCGGGCGGCACCGGCGCGATCCCCCCGGGCGGCCGGGGGTCGGCGGCGGTGACGCCGGCGCCGGCGGATTCGCTGCCTTCGCTCATCCTCTGGCACTACAAGGACTCCCGGCTGCAGTCACAGCAGATCGTGCAGGAACAATCCGACCGTTCATTCAGCTTCCTCGCGGAATATCGCCTGGGCGATGATCGCTTCGTGCGGCTGGCAGACGACAGCATTCGCGCCGTGACCGTGACCACGGGCGACGGCTACGCCTACGGCGTCGATACCCGGCCATATGACGAGCGGGCCAGCTATACCGGGCGCAACTACCAGGATGTCTACAGCATTGACCTCAAGACGGGCCGTCGGAAGCTGCTGCAGCGGAAGAAGCCGACGGGACCGATGCTGGCCTCGCCCGACGGTCGGCGGGTGCTGTTCTGGGGGAAGGACGCCAATTACTGGGTGCTCGACCTCGTGACCGGTGACAGTACCAACATCACCAAGGGCGTCCCGACCACTTTCGCCAACAGCGAGGATGACCACAACAACCTGGTCCCGCCGCCGGTGCAGCCCCGTGGCTGGACCAAGGACGGCGCGGCCGTTGTCCTGTATGACAACTGGGATCTGTGGAAGGTGCCGGCGACGCCCGGCAGCGGCGCCGCGGTGAACCTGACGGGCGATGGCAAGCGCACGCAGGTGCGCTACCAGACGATGTACCGCTTCGCGGCGACCCCCGGGGCAGGTGGTCGCGGCGGGGCCGCGCCCGCGGGCGGCGGCCGCGGTGGGTCGAACACCGGCATCGATTTGACCCAGCCGCTCTTCGTGGGCAGCTATGGCGAGTGGACCAAGAAGGAAGGGCTGTCGCGTATCGATCCTGGCCAGCCGGGTGCCAAGGCGCTCTTTGTCGACGATGCCAGGCTGAGCGCCACCAAGGCGCGTGATGCCGACGTGTACCTCTATACCCGCCAGACGTTCACCGATTATCCCAATTGGTACGCGTTCAACCCGGGCTTGAAGGACGGCTATCAGCTCACGGACGTCAATCCGCAGCAGAAGGACTTTGCGTGGTCGAGCGGCACCCGATTGGTCAACTACACCAGCGCCAAGGGCGACAAGTTGCAGGGGGCCCTCTACCTGCCAGCGAACTACCAGCCGGGGAAGCAGTATCCGATGCTGGTCACGATCTATGAGAAGCGTTCGCAGGGGAAGAACAGCTTCGTCTCTCCCAGCGACACCCGGGCGCCCGATCCGACGCTCTACACCAATCGCGGCTATCTCGTATTTGATCCGGACATTGTCTACAGAATCAACGATCCCGGCATGTCGGCGGTCTGGGCCCTGATCCCTGCCGTCAAGGCGGTGGTGGCCACCGGCATGGTCGACCCGAAGAAGGTCGGCCTCTGGGGGCACTCATGGGGCGGTTATCAGACCGCTTTTCTGGTGACGCAAACCGACATGTTCGCCGCGGCAGTGGCCGGAGCCCCGCTGACCAACATGGTGAGCATGTATGCCTCCATCTACTGGAACAGTGGCGGCTCGGATGCCGCGATCTTCGAGTCGAGCCAGGGCCGCTTCAAGGGGAATTTCATCGACAACTACGCGGCGTACATCCGCAATTCGCCGGTCTTCCACGCCGACAAGGTGAAGACACCGCTGATGATCCTCCAGAACGACAAGGACGGAGCGGTCGACTTCAACCAGGGCGTGACGTATTACAACACCCTGCGGCAGCTTGGAAAGGAAGTGGTATTCCTCGAGTACGTCGGCGAAAACCACGGACTGGCGCGACCGGTCAACCAGCGAGACTATGCCGTGCGCATGGCCGAGTTCTTCGATCACTATCTCAAGGGCGCACCGGCACCGGATTGGCTGAAGGAGGGAATTCCGCGGCTCAAGATGGAGGAGCATCTCAACAGCAGGCGCGACACCACCGCCACGCCACCGGCCGCAGCTGGTGGCCTCCGTTGATGACACGATGAATGGAGCCCGGGCGGCATGTTTGGCGCCGCCCGCGCCGCATCGCCGCTACGCCAGTGGGTCCGCGCGTTGCCCCTCGCGCCATGCGGCCCTCAGGTCCTATGTTACCCCACCCCCAACAAACCTTCTCAGGTGCCCTCGATGTCAAGCCCCCGTCGGATCGGTGTTGCGCTCCTCGCGCTGCTCTTCCCGTTTGCCCTGCACGCCCAGAAGAAGGCCCTCACCCAGGCGGACTGGGATAAGTGGCAGTCGATCCAGGCCCCGACGCTTTCCAACGACGGGAACTGGGTCGCGTATCGACTGGCACCTCAGGTTGGTGATGGCGAATTGGTGATCCGTTCGACGACGGGGACCACAGAGTACCGTGTCCCGCTCGGATACGTCTCCCGGCCAAACAACAACCCGGGTGGCGCGGCTGCGGCTGGCGGCGGCGGCGGACGAGGGGGCGCGGGCGGCGCTGCCGGTGCAGGTGGAAGCACCGGGCCATTCACGGTGGACAATCGCTGGGTGCTGACGACGACGCAGCCCAACAAGGAGGCGGTCGACCGGGCCGCCGTGGCGGCGCGCGCCCGCACGGCCGCAGGGCGCGGTGCTGGCGGAGCGGCGCCGGCCGGAGGAGCTGCCACGGCGACGGATACCACCAATCGCACGTCGTTGGTGATGCTCTCGCTGGTCGATGGCAAGGCCACGACGCTCGAGAACGTGCGTTCCTTCCGCCTGCCGCGCGAGAGCGCCAAGTGGATGATCTATGCACCCGGTGATACCTCGGCGACGGCCAGAGCAGCGGGGGACACGACGGGGCGCGGCGGCGTGGGCGTCGCAGGGGCCGGTGGCCGTGCCGGGGGCGGCGGTCGAGGCGGGCGCGGCGGCGCAACGCCGACCGGCCCGCGCCGAAGCTACGGCAGTGCCATCGTCCTGCGAGACCTGACATCAGGTGTCGAGGAGAAACTCACTGACGTCCTCGCCTACACCTTCGATGACAGCGCGAAGGTGCTCGCCTACACCGTCGTCTCGCGTGATTCCACCAAGGACGGCATGTTCGTGCGCAACCTGGTGACCGGGACGACCCGGACCGTGTTGAGCGGCGCCGGCAACTACCGTGGCTTCACCTTTGACCGGAAGCAGCAGCAATTCGTCTTTCTTTCCGATCGCGATGACTTCGGGAAGCCGGAAGCCCAATCGAAGCTCTACTACGGTAGCCTCAGGGACACGCTGGTTCAGGCCGTGGTGACCCGCGCCGCGCTGCCCGACAGCATGCGCCTCCCCGAATCGGCGAGCGCGACCTTCACGCGCGCGGGCAATGCCCTGCTGCTGAGCATCGCCCCACCGGCCGAGGACACCATCCCGGCTGACTCTCTCGTCGGAAAGGCGAAGTTCGACCTCTGGCACTGGCAGGATGCACAACTGCAGCCGCAACAACTGCTTTCGGTGTCGCGGGACCGGAACCGCACGTATCAGGCGCTCTTCAACCTGACATCGAAGAAGGTGGTGCGCCTCACCTCCGATTCCATGCCGACGATCTCCCTGACCGACGACGGCACCAAGGGGGTCGTCTCCACGTCGGTGCCGTACAACATCCAGAGCATGTGGGGCGACAACGGCAATGACATCTACGCCGTGGACGTGACGACCGGAGTGCGCAAGCTGATCCGGCAGAAGATCTCCGGTTCCGCCTCGCTCTCGGTTGATGGCAAGTACATCGTCTTCTACGATGCCGGGCATTGGTACAGCTACGCCTTCGCCACGGGAAAAACCACCGACTTCTCGGCGCCAGCCAAGGGCGTGCATTTTGAGCAGGAGACCTGGAGTACGCCGGACACCCCCGCCGCCTGGGGCATTGCCGGCTGGACCAAGGGCGACCGCTCGGTGCTGCTCTACGATCGGTTCGATCTCTGGGAACTCGACCCGACGGGGGTCCGCCCTCCAGTGATCGTCACCGATTCGGTCGGCCGTCGCGAACAGCTGACGTTCCGCCTGGTGGACTTGCAGCGTGATCGCGACGAGGACCGCTGGATCGATCCAGCCAAGCCGCTCTATTTCCGCGTGTTCAACGAGGCCACCAAGGCCAGCGGCTTCTACAAGGACCAGGTTGGCGTCGTCCGGCCGCCGGAGAAGCTGGTGTACGGGGACCTGAACTACGGCACGCCGACCAAGGCCAAGAACGCCGAGGTCTATCTGCTCACCAAGAGCACGTTCATCGACTTCCCGAATCTTTGGGTCGGGCCGAATCTGGCAACGCTCACCAGGATCTCCGATGCCAACCCGTGGCAGCCGGAATACAACTGGGGCACGGTTGAGCTGGTGCACTGGCTCAGTGCCGATGGGGTGCCGTTGCAGGGCCTCCTCTACAAGCCGGAGCACTTCGATCCCGCGAAGAAGTACCCGATGATATCCTACTTCTACGAGGAACTCTCGGACGGCCTCCACACCTACATCCCGCCGACCGGCCGAAACGTGATCAACCCGACGCACTACGTCTCAAACGGCTACCTCGTGTTCGAACCGGATATCCACTATGAGATCGGGTATCCCGGCCCCAGCGCGATCAAGTCGATCGTCCCGGGGGTCCAGATGCTGCTGCAGCGCGGGTACGTCGATCCGAAGGGATTGGGATTGCAGGGGCAGTCCTGGGGCGGGTACCAGATCGCCTACATGATCACCCAGACCGGCTTGTTCAGTGCCGCGATGGCCGGCGCACCGGTGTCGAACATGACGAGCGCCTATGGCGGCATCCGCTGGGGCAGTGGCCTGGCCCGTTCGTTCCAGTATGAGAAGACCCAGAGTCGCCTCGGCAAGTCGCTCTGGGAGGGGCAACAGCTCTATATCGAGAATTCGCCGATCTTCTGGCTCGATCGCATCACGACGCCGTTGTTCATCATGAGCAACGATGCCGACGACGCGGTGCCGTGGTATCAGGGGATCGAGATGTTCGTCGGGATGCGGCGGCTGGGGAAGGAGGTGTACCTCATCAACTACAACAATGACGTGCACAACCCGGCCAGCCGCGCGAACCAGAAGGACATCGCGATGCGCATGCAGCAGTTCTTTGACAACAAGCTCATGGGCAAGCCGGCTCCCGACTGGATGGTCCACGGCATCCCGGCAAGGGACAAGGGCAAGAGCCAGGTGAACTGGGCGCCGAAGACAGCCGCACCCGCTGCGGCCCCGGCGACCGCTGGGGGGACCGGCGGCGGCACGCGGTAGCCTCCCGCGCCAGGAGTGGAGGCAGGAGGATCAGCAGCGTCCTCTTGCCCCCACTCGCTGTTTCCACCACTTTTGCCCCTCGAACGACACTGGACAGGTGTCCGAGTGGTTGAAGGAACCGGTCTCGAAAACCGGCATACCGGCAACGGTATCGAGGGTTCGAATCCCTCCCTGTCCGTCAGGGCCTCGGGGCGTGCTGCAAGGCGCGCCCCTGTCCTATCCGCTATGACCAGCTCCAGCATCGCGGTCGCGCTGCGCGACCTGAAGAAGACCTACCCGGGGACGCCACCAATCGTGGCCCTCGACGGTATCTCACTCGAGGTGCCCGGCGGCATGATCTACGGCCTCCTCGGGCCCAACGGGGCGGGAAAGACCACGACGATCGGGATCTGCACCACCAAGGTCAACGCCACGCACGGAACGGCGGAGGTGGCTGGGTTCGATGTAGCCGCGCATGGGGTCCAGGTGCGGCGACAGATCGGCGTGGCCAGCCAGGCGATCACGCTTGATCGGGCCTGCACCGTCTTCGAGAACCTGTATTACCACTGCCGCTACTTCGGGATGAAGGCCGGGGACGCACGACACCGGGCCGAGGCCCTGCTGCAGCGCTTCCGGATTGCCGATCGTCGCGACGCGATGCCGGGCCAGCTTTCCGGCGGGCTGGCCCAGCGCGTGCAGCTCGCCCGGGCCATCGCCCATCACCCTTCGGTCCTCTTTCTTGATGAACCGACGGCCGGTCTCGATCCGCAGAGCCGACTGGCCCTGTGGGATATCGTCGGCGAGCTGCGTGGCGAAGGACTGACCGTGGTCTTGACGACGCACTATATGGAAGAGGCCGACCGGCTTTGCGAGCGGGTCGCCATCGTCGATCATGGCAGAATCCTCGCCGACGGCACCCCCGAGGCGCTGAAGCGGGAGGCAGGCGGCACCGCCGTCGTCGACGTAGCGCTCGCCGGTGATCACGCCGCCGCGCGCCTCGCCGTCTCGGCCGTACCCGGACTTCGCGAGATTCAGGACACCGCCCGCGGCTTGCGCGTCCTGGTGGACAGTGATGGAGTGCCTGCGGTGGTCAGTCGGATGGCCGAGCACCACCTGACCGACCTCAAGGTCGCTGAACCATCCCTCGAAACCGTCTTCATCCGCCTGACGGGTCGTGATCTCCGTGAGTAGCCCACCGACTTCCCTGGTGGCGTCCGTGCTGGGACTGTGGGCTCGGGACCTCCGTGTCCTGCGGCGCGAATGGCTGCCAACCGTTCTTCGCACGGTCATGAGCCCCTTCCTCACGGTCTTTGTCTTCACCTACGTGCTCCCCCGCAGCGGCCAGCAGATGCCGGTGGCCGCCGGCGCGCTGACCATGGCGACGGTCCTGGTGCCGGGTCTCCTGGCGGTGGCGATGGTGTTCTCCGGTATCGCCGCCGTCGCACTGCCCCTGAGCATCGAGCTGGGCGCCACGCGTGAGATCGAGGATCGGGTGTTGGCGCCGACGCCATCGGCGACGGTGCCGCTGGCCAAGGTCGCCTTCGGCGCGTTTCAGGCCATTCTCGCCGGGGCGGTGATCTTCCCGATCATCACCGTGCTGCCAGCCACCGACGTGCACGTGCACGTTGCCAGCTGGGGCATGCTGATCCTGATGCTGGTCCTGGCGAGCTGGACCGCGGCATCGCTTGGCCTCTTTCTCGGGACGGTTGTGCGGCCGCAGCACATCGGGCTGATGTTCGCGCTGGTGCTGACACCGATCATGTTTCTCGGTTGTGTGTACTATCCCTGGGTATCGCTCTCGGCGATCCCCTGGCTGAAGGTGCTGGTGCTGGTGAATCCGCTCGTGTACATGAGTGAAGGACTCCGAATTGCCTTGACACCGGGTGTCCCGCACATGGCGCCGGTCGCCAGCGCCGGCATGCTGGCGGTGCTGGGCGCGCTGCTCACCACGTCGGGCGTGCGCTCCTTCCGCCGACGTGTGGTGTCGTGACGCCGCCTTGTGCGGGCGCCGCCCATCCGACGCACCCCCGAAGGAGGATGACATGGTCAGTCGCAGTGCAGCATCGGTCGCCGCCTATCTCGCCGGACTTCCTGCCGACCGCCGCACGGAGCTTGAGACGGTGCTGAAGATGGTACGCCGGCGGATGCCTCGCGGCTACCAGGAGTGCATGGGCTATGGCATGATCATGTGGAGCATTCCCCTGGCGCAGTATCCGGACACCTACAACGGGCATCCGCTTTGTTATGCGGCCCTGGCGGCGCAGAAGAACTATTCGTCGCTCTACCTGATGTGCGTGTACGGCGATCCGTCGAGGATGGCGAGACTCAAGCAGGGGTTCGCGGAGGCCGGCAGGAAACTCGACATGGGGAAGGCGTGCATCCGCTTCAAGCATGCGGCCGACCTGCCGCTCCAAGTCATCGGGGACTTGGTGTCCGAGGTGTCACCCGCGACCTACATCGACCGCTATGAGATGTCACGGAAGTTGACCGCCGCAGGGAAGCGGGCGGCCGCCTCCGCGGCCCGCCGACCCACGAAGAAAGCGAAGGTCGCATCGGCCTCGCGGCGAAAGAAGCGCTAGTTACTGGCGCGCCACCGGTCGCTCGTCGAATCGTCGCACGAAATCGGTCACCAGCCGCGCGGCATTGACAAGGAACGCCGGCATGAGGCGGTCAGCGCTGTCTCCGGGCCGGTGATAGTCGGGGTGGTCCTCTTCGCCGAAGTAGACGAAGGGAATTCCCCTGGCGTGAAACGCCCCCTGATCGGATTGGTTGGTCCAGTCGTACCCGCGGCCGCCGGAATCGTGCCCGACCCGCAGGATGACCGGCGAAGGCGAGCAGGCGACCGCTGCATCCGCCAGCGGCCGGAGCTGGGGGTACTTGGCCGGACCGGAGGCGTAGAGCTCGTTGTTGGTGTTGCGGCCCACCATGTCCATGTTCACGTCGATCAACATGCGGTCCAGCGGCGCCGGTGGATTCGCGACAAACGCCTTGCTGCCGAGCTCCCCGGATTCCTCACCGTCAACCAGTGCAAACAGGATCGAATGGGCCGGCCTGGCCCGCATGAAGTGTCTTGCCATCGCGAGCAGCGCGACCGTGCCCGAGGCATTGTCATCGGCGCCATTGTAGATCGAGTCACCATTCAACGGCCGACCTACCCCGACATGGTCAAAGTGTGCCGTGACCACGATGTACTCGTCGGGCGTCGTGGTCCCCCGGATCAGCCCCACCACATTTGCGCCGCGGAGCGAGTCCGGTCGGCGCGCCGACGGCGGTACCACGAACTTCTGGATCCGGCCGCTACCGATCACGCCGAGCCCAAGTGCATCCAATCGGGCGGCGAGAAAGTCGCGCGCCTTCGCATTCTCCGAGCTGCCAATCCGGCGCCCGCGCATCGAATCATCCGCCAGCCGGTAGACGTCGCGCAGGAGCTCGGCGGAATCGAGCGCTGGCAGAGTGGGGCAACTCGGCTTGCCGCCGGTTTGCGCCGAGGCCGTGCGTGCGAGGAGCGCCGCACTCACCACGATGAGCACCGGCGTTCTGATCGTCAGCCTCCAATCATCCCACAT
>JANYAG010000085.1 GCA_025361465.1 Gemmatimonadota bacterium | reverse complement strand
CCCCCCGATGCCGATGTCGCGATAGTTCTTGAAACGCTGTAAGATACAACGTATGGGTACTGGACGAACCGCCCGGGCTGCGACGGCAACGCCGTCCTCCGCGGGCCCACCAGGAGGAAGATCATGAAGAACGGACACGTCGGTCTCCGCACGGCACACGACCTGCTGACGGAGGCGACCCGGCGGTTTCCGCCGGACGATCAGAAACGGCACGCGCTGACGCTCACGGACAGCGGCAAGCTCCGCCTATCTCTCATGCTCGGAGAGCAGCGGTGCGATGTCGAGATCGACGAGGACGGCACGTCGCAGTCGATCCTCGACGAGTGCGAGAAGCAGCCGCAGTTCATCGCGGCGTGCGGAGCCGGGTCGCGCAGCGAGACCTCACCGCTCCGTGGCGCGGTGTCCGAGGAGGGCGAGGACGCCACCGGCCGGTTCATGGTCGTTGCGCTGGGCAACGTCGTGCAGCGCTTTCGCTGGGTCGCCCCCGGCAAGTTCACGATGGGATCGCCCGAGAACGAGGCGGGGCGCTGGGACGACGAGCAACAGCACGAGGTGGAGATCACCCGCGGGTACTGGATGGCCGACACGCCGGTGACCCAGGCCCTGTGGGCGGCGGTCATGGGTGAGAACCCGAGCCGCTTCACGGGCGACAACAGGCCCGTGGAGCGGGTGTCCTGGATCGACTGCCAGGGCTTCATCACCAAGTTCAACGGCATGGTGCCGGGCCTCGACTCGCGCCTGCCGACCGAGGCCGAGTGGGAGTACGCCTGCCGCGGTGGCACGACGGGCACCACGTGGGTGGGGGAGCTCAACCTGGACCGGAACGAGACCCGCGCCTCGATTCTCGACCCCATCGCCGTCTACTACGGCAACTCCCCCGATGGGACGCAGCCGGTGAAGACGAAGGCCACCAACCCGCTGGGGCTCTACGACATGCTCGGCAACGTGTACGAGTGGTGTCGAGACTGGTTCGGCGACTATGCCGCCAAGCCGTCCACCGATCCCAGCGGCCCCAGAAAGGGCTCGCGCCGGGTGATCCGTGGCGGCTGCTGGCACAGCTGCGCGAGGTACGTCCGCGCGGCGATCCGCTTCGCGTACGATCCTGGCTACCGCGACGCCACTCTCGGCTTCCGGCTTGCCCGAGGTCACAAGGTCTGAGAGGGCCGGAGGCCGCATCCGGTGGCCGGAGGCGCCGCCGCGGAGCGGCTCTCGGGCGCGGAGCGCTTCTGGTTCCGGTCCGAATTCTGCGTCTGATGCCGGTGCCGCCGCTCGAAGCGGCGGCACCGGCAGGCATCAACTAAAAACGGAGGCCTCATGAGGCTACATTTCGTGGTCATACCCATCCACGGCGGTGACGCTGTGGAAGAGCAGCTCAACCATTTCCTGACAAGCCAGCGCATCGCTGCGGTCGATCGGCAGTTCGTTCCCAACGGTGTGCACAGCGCATGGGCCATCTGCGTCACGTACGTGGACGGTGTGGCGGCGGCCCCGGGTACCGCCGACCCGAGCAAGAAGAAGGGCACCGTCGACTACCGCGAGGTGCTCCACGACGCCGAGTTCCTGGTGTTCGCCAAGCTGCGCGACCTCCGGAAGCAGCTCGCCCAGCGCGACGGCGTGCCGGCCTGGGCCGTGTTCACCAACGAGCAACTCGCCGCCATGGTCCGAGGAGGCGGCCCGCGTAGCGCGGCCGAGCTCGGCAAGATCGAAGGCATCGGGCCGGCGAAGATGGAGAAGTACGTCGGCCCCTTCCTCGAAATCATCAACGCGCCGGCGCCGACCCCGCCCGCGGATGGCACGCCCAAAGACGCACCCGCCTGATGCCCCACCGCAGCAACATCGGTCTCGCCGACGTCGCCGACATCGAGACGCTCACCACGGCGTTCTGGCAAGCAGCGCGCGGCAAGCGCCTGCGCCGGGACATGCAGAGCTTCGCGGCGGACCTCGACGGCGAGCTCGCGCGGCTCCGCGAGGACATCCTTGCGGGCCAGGTCCCCGAGGGGCGCTGGACGTCATTCCAAATCTTCGACCCCAAGTTGAGACAGATCCTCGCGCCGTGCTTCCGGGACCGCGTGCTTCATCACGCGCTGATGCTGCACATAGGGCCCGTGCTGGAGCGCGCGCTCGTTGACGACACGTTCGCCTGCCGACCAGGCAAGGGCTCGCTCGCGGCCGTGCTGCGGGCCCAGCACCACGTCCGGCGGTTCCCGTGGTTCGTCAAGAGCGACATGCGCGCGTACTTCGCCAGCATCGACCACGCAGCGCTTCGTGGGGTCCTGCAGCGCAGGTTCAAGAATCCTGGTCTGCTCGCCCTGTGCAACCGCATCCTGGAGCGGACGCCAGGCCCGGATGGGCGGGGGCTCCCGATCGGCGCGCTGACATCGCAGTTCTTCGCCAACACATACCTGGACGCGCTGGACCGCTACCTCCTCGAGACGCTCGGCGTCCGGGCGATGGTCCGGTACATGGACGACGTGGTGTGGTGGTGCGACTCACGAGAGACCGCAAAGGCCACCCTCGACGCGGCGCGTGCATTCGTGGCGCAAGAGCGCGGGCTCGAGGTGAAGCCCTCCGCGCTGATCGGCCGCAGCACGCAGGGCCTGCCGTTCCTTGGCTTCCGCGTCTTGCCAGGCACCCTTCGACTCTCGCTGCGGCGGCGGCGGCGCTACACGGCAGCCCGGGCCAAGTGGGAGGCAGAGTTCATCGCAGGCCGCATCGACGCCCGAGCTCTCCAGACCGGCTACGCCTCCGCGCTCGGCATCACCGCACACGCGGAGGCGACCGCCTGGCGCACGGCAGAAATGGCGCGACGTCCGACTATCGACGCGTGACCGAAGTCGTGATAGGTAACATCCCTACGGAATAGGTCGAAAGGGCTCGAACCGGGTGATCCGTGGCGGCTGCTGGAACAGCAACGCGAGGAACGTCCGCGCGGCGAACCGCAACGCGAACGATCCTGGCTACCGCAACGACAATCTCGGCTTCCGGCTTGCCCGAGCGCGAGGGTGGATCGGATGATCTGCTCCTGACCCGACCTAGGCTGTGTCCGGCATCGGCCGGCGAAATCCGAGCGGGCGCCGGCGTGGAAGTAGCTGTCGTGGATGCGACGTGCGAACCCTCGCTGGCGGCCCAACATTTGGTTGTACAAAGCAAGAAAGGCCGCGACCCCTGCCACCTCGGACGCCGCACCCCGCGAAGGGTGAAGCGATTCGGCAGTAGGGGTCGCGGCGGTGCTGCGTGATCCGGTCGAACCGGGCTAGGCGCGCTGGTTACAACGCCGGGCGCGCCCCGTTCCGTGCCCGCGCATGGTGGGTCGGAAGTGCCCACCGTAGCGCGTTGGCGCCGGCCGTCAATTCAAGATCGCCATCTGCGAGATCTTGCCCTCGAAGATCCACTCGCGGACGCCGTCGCCCTGGTTCTGGCCGTTGGCAGTGCTGTGCCAGCGGACGCGCCAGCGCCGGGCCTCGGTGACGGGGATCGACACCTCGTAGATGCCGACGCCGAGCTTGGCGATCTGCGGGTCGATGCCGTAGGTGAGCAGGTAGTAGTTCGCCACGGTGGGCGGCTGCACGCCCACCGTGATGCCCCCGGGGTCCACGTAGGTCGGTAGCGTGCCGACGGGCTGGCCCTGCGCCGGCGTGTCCGGCAGCGAGCAGGTGAAGCGCACGGTCGCGGTGTCGCCCACGATGTAGACCGAGACGGGAAGCGGAACCTGGGGCTGGGGCATGGTGATCAGCAGCTACACGAGCTGCCCTCGCAGGTGATGGCGGTGGCGGTCCCGTCCGCGACGAGGATCGTCGTCGCGGCGGCGTCCGAGACCGTGATGATGGTGGCCTTCCCGTCGGTGGTCTCGATGCACGCGTGGACGGCGGGCAACAGCGGCCCCGCCGCGCGCGCGCCGAGCCCGTTCGTGAGGATGGCCCGGCCGAGGTGGATGAAGCGGTAGAACCGCGCGAGGGCGCCTTGCATGGTGCCGGTGCCTCAGGTGGCTGCGCTGCGCTGCGCGGGCTCCCCCGTCGCTGGCATCACCGCGCCGCCGGATCCATCGCGCAGCGCCGAGGTGGCGTAGAGCGTGCTGCCGTTGTCCTGGTAGAACGCGACCGACCCGGGGTTGCCAGCGAGCTCGGCGGCCTTGTTCCAGCTCTGGATCTTCATCGAGTACAGCACGCCGCCGGCCAGGGTGACCTGCGAGTAGGTGCCGTAGCTGGCGAGGTCGAGCGCCCATACCGCGGCGGCATTCGCTCCGGCCGTGGGGATGCTGTAGGTGCTGGCGATCGCGAGAGCGGCACCGATCGATCCTGACGGCGCGCCGGCGATGGAGGCGTTCACGAAGGCCGATGCAGATGCCGTGATCGCTTGGGAGATCGCATGCAGGTCGTCCACGCCGGCCGTGAACCCGGAGCCGCCATACGATGCGAGGAGCGTCGTGATCGCATTGACGCTCGCCTGGGTCGCGAGCAGGCCCGCCGACGTGAGCGTCCTGGTGACGCTGCTCCAGACGGCGACACCGACGGCCGTCCTTTCGCCCACGGTGAGCGTCATGGCGTCGCCAGGTGCGGCCCGCGTGGATACCACCACGTCGACGTTCGAGAGGGCGGCGCCGACCGTGCCGGTGCCTGCGTGGCCCGACAGCGCGTGATCCAGCAGCGTCGTCGCCAGCGTCGCACCGGGCACGTCCAGGACCGACATCATCGATGCCAGCGTGGCGTTGTTGGTACGCGCGGCGATCGATGCGCCAAGCGCGCGCAGGAGGAGCCCCGACGTCTGCGCGGTGCCGTGGGCCGCCACCACGTCGACGTCCCAGGTCGCCGGCGCCACGACACTGGACAGGGTCGTGCGCTCGCCTGCGGTAAGCGCCATCGCCGCCCCGGGTGCGGCACGCGTCGAGGTGGCAACGTCGACGCGTGCGCCCGGGAACGGCGTCGCATCCGTGAGGATCTGCGACTGGATCGCCGACAGCGCGCCGGCCGCGAGCACAGCCGCGGTGATGCTCCCCGCGGTGAGCCCCATGGCATCGCCGGGGAGGGCCCTCGTGGCCAGGATGGTCCCCGCGCTCCCCGCAATGAACACCCCAGGCAACGGCGTGCTCCACACCAAGCCCGACACCGTGGAGATGTCGGCGTCGAGGTGAGCGATGCGCGCCCCCTGGAAAGGCGTCGAGTCGCTCAGGATGAGCCCCTGGACGACGGTGCGCTCCGCGGTGGTGAGCGTCATGGCCGACCCGGGGATCGCCCGCGTGCTCACCTTGGCATCGAGGTTCGTCCTGGTGAAAGAGCTCAGGTTGTGGAGATCGTCCGTGCCGGCGACGAACCCGGTCCCCAGGACCGTGTTGATCGTCGTCTGTGCCGTCGAAAGGGCACTCGCCAGCGCGAGCGGTGCCACGGCGCCGTCGGTGTGCGTGTTGATCGCCGCCTGTGCCGCGGTGACGTCGCTCGGCTGCGCCCGGCTGGTGATGGTCGCGTCGATGCGCGTACCGAGGATCGCGCCGTAGCTTCCCGCCGTGCGCGTCGTGGCCACGAGCTCGTCCCAGACGCCGGCCACGATGGAGGCGAGGCTCGGGACCACGTACCCGCTCGCCGTCGAGAGGG
>JANYAG010000075.1 GCA_025361465.1 Gemmatimonadota bacterium | reverse complement strand
GCCCTCGGCGACCCGGCCGTGCGAGCGAACCTGAAGCGCCATCTTGACGCGTCGCGGGCACCCGAGGGCAAGCTGCAGTTCCAAGCCCTGCTCCGCTCGGAGCAGGCCATGCTCCTCCCGGCGATCGCGCGAGCCGACGCGGCCAGTGTCACCGAACTCCTGGCCGAGCTCGATGCGGCGCGTCCGCTCGAGGTGTACCTCCCGGTCGAAGCGCAGCGGCTGGCATGGCAGGGGGACGACCACATTCTTGTCGCCACGATCGAACACGACGGCGACGCACCCATCGCCTACGACGTCAAGGGAAACCGTCAAGTCTTGAGTGCGACCACGCCGCCCAGCACGCCGGTGATCGCCCTGGTGCCGCAGGAGACCGATTTCACTGGCGGACACCCGGAGCTGGCGACCTCCTGCTTCGATCTCTGCGGGGGCGCGACGCCGACTGACGTCGGCGCCGGCACCGGCGCGTCGAGCTCGTCGGGGAGCGGCCTGTTCATCACCCAGAGCCACTTCGCGGATTACTACGAGTCGTGGCTCAAGGGAAAGCCGGAGTTCGAATATCACGTCTACGGCCTGGACGATACCGGACAGTCGGTGCAGCTGGCCTGCACCGGCGAGCAGGCAGGCGGCCTCTACAGCTGGGACCAGAACACCCTCGACTGGACCGGGAACGCGATGCTGCTGTCGGCAGCCGACCTGGCAGCATACCAGGCGAAGCATCCCAACTCCCCAGTCCGCATCGTGGCGTGGGAAGACGACGATGAGGCGTGCGTCGACCGCGCGGACATCCCGACCGTCACCCAGGTGATCGCCGCTGTGGATGCGGCCTACAAGACCTGGACCAGCGGCAAGGTTGACCCGTGGTACCTGCGAGGAGCGAAGGCGGCGCCATCGATCTTCAATCTCCTGAAGACGCTGCACAACATCATCCTCACCAACGATGACCTGATCGGGAATGCGGTGGAAGCCTCCATCGCAGGCAGTGCGCCCGGCGGAGCCAACTGGACCGTGAAAACGGATGGGACGCGGACGGTGGGGTGGTTTACGACGACGTACCGGCAATAGGGAGAAGCGAGAAGGGAGAAGCGAGTCAACACACCCGTCGCTTCTCCCGATTCGCTGCTCGCTGCTCCTGCGGGTGTCTTACGCGGCCTTGACCCGCACCCCGCAGCCGGGGCAGAAGACGGCGTCGCCCGGCACGATCACGCCACAGCCGAGGCAGGTGTCGGTCGCCGAGAGGAGGCCGGCGCCGCACGTCGGGCAGAAGCGGGCATCGGGCGCGCCGCTGGTGCCGTGGGTCAAGCAGCGCGGGCCGGGGATCCGGGTTGCGCGCGTGGTGATCAATGCCTCAATGACATCGCCGCCCGCCGCTGGACCGCCGCCCGACTCGAGCACCGCAATGGCGACCGCGGAGTACTTGTCGTGGAGGGTGGAGAAATCCGCGTCGGAGAGCTTGCCGGTCGCCCGGTCAAACTCGATCTCCTTGAGGGCCAGCAGCGCCTGGCCCCGCGGCGTTTCCTCCGGATCAGGTGGCTCGAAGGGTTCGGCCACCAGCGCCGATGGAAAGAGCATCGGTTGGGCCACCAGCCAGAGTAGCGCGAGACCGATAACGCCGGCCATGACGGCCTCGATGATCATGACTCCACCTCGTCCAGGGCACGCTTGAGCCGGTCGAGCTGTTCCTGGTCAGGACCGCTCACCGGAGCCGGGGCGCCGGGCACGGCGCCGGCACCCACCGCGATCGCCACGGTGCGACGGCGCGACAGGTACGCCGCGAGCACCAACCCGATCACCGTCACCGCCACGCCGGGCACGATGTAGCCGGCGATGTTGAACCCGGAGGCGCGGGGCGCCATCAGGACCTTCTCGCCATCGCTGGCGATGAAGGCCTGGATCACCTGTTCCGGAGTCTTCTTCGCCACGACCAGCGCGATCACCTCGCGGTGCATCGTCGGCGAATAGGTGCAGGTGAAGTCGGTGGTGCGACAGGTGTAGACGTCGAGCATGCACCCGCACCGGCAGCGAAGCCGCTGCTCGATGGCGATGATCCCGGCATCGTTGTCCCACTTGTCCGTGGAATCCACCAGCCGACCGCCGAGCATGGGCTCGCCGAGCCGGTCCGGAGTGACGCCACCGCCCGGTTTCTTCGTGGTGTCCTGCGGTGCGCCGCCCTGCCAGAGCATCGGCAGGACACCGAGGGCCGCGTACTGCAGGAAGTCACGCCGCGAGGAGGTCATTCCGCGACCCCTGCCAACGGCACCGAGTAGCCGGCCTGTGCTGCCGAACGACGACGCCGAGTCCGGACCTGCGGACCGCCCGGCCACATGGCCAGAATGCCGCCGAGGGTGAGGATGGCTCCCCCGATCCAGAACCACGACACCATCGGATTGACGTGGAAGGTGAAATGCGCCCGTTCGGTACCGTCGATCGAACCGGCATAGACGACGTAGAGGTCCTCGCGCAGGTCGCTGATGATGCCGACCTCGGTCGACGGCTCGAACGTGTCATTGCCGAACGAATCCATGTGCTGCCGCTTTTCGCTCTTGATGTCGCCGATGCGCTTGCCATTCCGGGTGACCGCGAGCGTGGCGGCGGTGACCTTCCGGTTGAGCATGACGTACTGCGACACGCCGCGGGCGGTCAGCGTGTAGTCATAGCCGAAGGGCGAGTGGATCGTGGCGGTCTCGCCTGGCGTGAGATCGACCGACTTCTCCGTCTTGAACGCCAGCCCGGTGAAGGCCACGAAGTAGATCACGATCCCGACATGCACGATGTAGCCACCGTACCGGCGCCGGTTGCGCTCGACCAGGTGCACCAGCGCCAGGAAGATGTTCTCCTGGTACATCGACATCCGGGCCCGCACCCCGCGCTGGAACTCCTGGACGATCGTCACCATCACGAAACCCGCCAGCGCCAGCGACATCAGGGCGTAAAAACTCCGCAGGCCGGCAACCAGCAGCACCGCAGCCGTGAGCACGAAGCCCGCGGTCGGCAGGATGAACTGCCGCTGCAGGTTGGCCATCGAGGCCTTGCGCCAGGCGATCAGCGGCCCAACGCCGGTGAGGAAGAGCAGCAACAGCCCGAGCGGCACATTGACGCGATTGAAGAACGGCGGCCCCACCGAGATCTTGGTGCCCCGCACCGCCTCGGAGACAATCGGGAAGAGCGTGCCCCAGAGCACCGAGAACGCGATGCCCACGAGGGCGAGGTTGTTGAACAGAAACGCCGATTCACGACTCACCAGCGACTCGAGCTGCACCTCGGCCTCAAGCGACGGCCAGCGGGTGTAGAGCAGCGTGAACGAGAGAATCGCGCTGACGAGCAGGAAGGCGAGGAAGTAGTAGCCGATGTCCGACTGCGTGAACGAGTGCACCGAGGAGATCACCCCGGAGCGGGTGATGAAGGTGCCGAAGATCGACAACAGGAAGGCGCCAACCACGAGCCCCATGTTCCACCGCTTCAACATGCCGCGCTTTTCCTGGATCATCACGGAGTGCAGGAAGGCGGTCAGCACCAGCCAGGGGTGCAGCGAGGCGTTTTCGACCGGATCCCACGCCCAGACGCCGCCCCAGCCGAGTTCGACATACGCCCACCACATGCCGAGCGTGATGCCCACGGAGAGGAAGATCCAGGACGCCAGCGCCCACTTCCGCATCGCGATGATCCAGCCGGCGTCGAGCTTCCCGGCCAGCATCGCGGCGATGCCAAAGGCAAACGGGATGGTGATGCTGATGTAGCCGAGGTAGAGCATCGGCGGGTGCATCACCATGCCCGGGTTCTGCAGTTGCGGATTGAGCCCGTTGCCATCCGGCGGGGTCACCGCCATCCGTTCGAAGGGATTGCTGTGATGCGCGAACAGCATCACCCCGACGAAGAAGATCACCACCAGGTTGGTGACGCCGGCGACATAGGGCAGCAGGTCCTTGTGTCGCTGCGACGTGAGCGCCTGCGCCAGGGCCGCAAAGATCGAGAGCACCACCGCCCAGAAGAGCATCGAGCCCTTCTGCCCGGCCCAGAAGGCCGAGATGAGGTAGTACTCCGGCAGGTTGCGGGAGGTGTAGGCCCAGACGTATTCGATGTTGAAGTCGTGGGAGAAGATCCCCTTCCACAACGAAAGCGTCGCGACCAGCAGGGCGGCACAGACGGCATACACCCCACGCCGCACCGCCAGAGCCGTGGCAGGGTTCTCCCGCCAATTACCGAAGAACGAGAGGCCGGCGCTCCAGCAACCGAGCAGGAACGCCGCCCACAGCGCAAACGATCCGAGCAGGGTCATCGGGGCTCAGGCCTTCTTGGTTGGCTCTTTGAGGACGGCCTCGTACCGCGATCCGCACTTGGCGATCACGTCCGTCGCATGGAAGACCTTGTCGCGACCGAACTTCCCCTCGACCACCACGTCAATCTCGGTGTCGTCGGTGAAGGTATCCGGGACGAGGCCTACGTACACCACCGGGAACGTGTTCGTCCCGTCACTGATGCTGAAATCCACCTGCTGGGTGGCCGAGTTGCGTTTGATGGTGCCCCGCACAACCTTGGCGCTGACCTTGAGCCCGACGTCGTGGAGCGTGGTGTCCTTCTCGACTCGTTGCACCAACTGGGTGGGAGTGAAGAAGTAGGTTCCGGTCGTCTTGATCCCTTCGCTGATCATCAGGGAAACACTCCCCACGATGACGAGCGCACCGATCGCGAATTTCGTTCCTGGCTTCATGATATGCTCCTCCGGGCGAGCCCAAATCTAGTCTGGTAGTACGACGAATGCTGTAGGGATTATCCCCGCGCAAACCCCTCCAGAACCCTCACTCCGCCCATGCCAGCGCGGCACGAATGGCCCGCTGCCACTCAGCTCGGCGAGCCCGGCGCCAGTCCGCTTGTGCTGCTGGCCGGAAGACCCTTACCCCGCCAAGCGCCGAGGCGACCGGCAGGTCGCCTCCGATCCCGATCGCGGCCAGCCGTCCGGCGCCGTATGCCGTCAACTCCAAGGCAGGTGGCCGCTCCACCGGCACATTCGCGAGATCCGCCAACACCTGCATCAACCAGTCGTTTTGCGCCGCACCACCATCGACTCGCAGTTCGCTCACGCCGCCCATCGCTTCGGCGAGGTCGCAGGTGCCCTGAGCAATCGCTTCCAGGGTGGCGCGGACCAGATGGGCGCGGGTGGTGCCGCGCGTCAGTCCCGTGATGGTGCCGCGTGCTTCGGCGTTCCAGTACGGAGCCCCCAGTCCGGTGAACGCGGGCACCAGCACCACTCCACCGCTGTCCTCGACGCTCGCGGCGATCGCGGCCGACTCGGCAGCATCGGTGATGATACCCAACCCGTCCCTCAGCCACTGCACCGCCGCACCGGCGATGAAAACGCTGCCCTCCAACGCCCAGCCGATGCCACCGTGGACGTTCACGGCAATGGTTGCGAGCACACCCGAGGTCGGCACCGGGGGCCCGTCATCGCCGGTGTACCGCAGCAGGAACGCCCCGGTGCCGTAGGTGATCTTGGCCAGCCCCGGAAGGACGCACCCTTGGCCGAAGAGCGCCGCCTGCTGGTCGCCCGCCACGCCTGAGATAGGTATCGGCCTGCCGAACCAGTCCGGGAGAGTGGTCCCCAGCACCCCGGTACTGGCGACCACTTCGGGGAGGATGGCACGAGGCACGCCGAACAGGTCGAGCAGTTCTTCGTCCCACGCCCCGGTGCCCAGATCGGCCAGCAGGGTGCGCGAAGCATTGGTGCGATCGGTCACGTGCAGCCCGCCGGTGAGACGGGCGATCAGCCAGCTGTCGACCGTGCCGGCACAGAGCTCGCCGCGCTTCGCCTTGGCGCGCATCGCCGGGTCGCGGAGCAGCCATTCGAGCTTGGTCGCCGAGAAGTACGGGTCGAGCAGGAGTCCGGTTCGCTGGCGGAGCATCCCCTCCAGCCCCTGGTCGCGGAGTTCGGCGCAGCGCGCGGCGGTGCGGCGGTCCTGCCAAACCAGCGCCGGGCCGACCGGGGCGAGGGTGGCCCGGTCCCAGAGCACCACAGTCTCGCGCTGGTTGGTGATTCCCATGGCATCCACCGGAACCCCGGCGCGGGCAAGCGCCTCGCGCGACGCCTCGACCGAAGCGCCGAGCAGCTGCTTCGGGTCGTGTTCGACCTCCCCCGGCGAGGGGAAAAACTGGGCGATCTCACGGTAGCCACGGCCGAGAATTCGGCCGTCGGCCCCAAGCACCAGCGCGGTCGCACCGGTGGTGCCTTCGTCAAGCGCCAGGATGGTCGGCATGCTGCAATCTGGGGCCCTTCGAGCCGCTTCCCAAGCTATCTTTCCGTGTTGGTTTTCCAGCCTCCCCCGACCCCAGAACGGAAGCCCATTCGCGATGGCGTATGCGACCCTGCTGTATGAACTCGATGCCGATGGGATCGCCGTCGTCACCATCAATCGTCCCGACAAGTTGAACGCGCTCAACGCCACCGTCTTCGCCGAATTGGCTGAGGTGGTGCACCACGTTGCCGGCGACGACGCGGTACGGGGCGTGATCATCACCGGGGCGGGTGCGAAGGCGTTTGTTGCCGGCGCCGACATTGCGGAGCTGGCGACGGTCGGGGTGCGCGATGGCGAGGAGCTGTCGCGCCGGGGCAGCGTGGTCTTCCTGGCGATCGAGCACCTGCGCAAGCCGGTCATCGCTGCCGTCAACGGGTTTGCCCTCGGTGGTGGCTGTGAACTGGCGATGGCGTGCCACCTCCGCCTCGCCACCCCGAACGCCAAATTCGGTCAGCCGGAAGTGAAGCTCGGCCTCATCCCCGGCTACGGCGGCACGGTGCGGCTGCCGCGGTTGATCGGGCGGGGTCGCGCGCTCGAATTACTGCTCTGCGGCAACCCGATCAACGCTGACGAAGCGTTCCGCCTCGGGCTGGTCAACCGAATCGTCCCGTCCGAGCAGCTGCTGGACGAAGCACGCACGCTCTTGCGCACCATCGGCCAGCAAGGCCCCAGCGCGGTGCACACGGTCCTCGAAACCGTCGCGGCGACGCTCGACATGGACATGGAAGCGGCGCTCAACCACGAATCGATGCAGTTCGGCCGGCAGTGCGGCACCGACGACAAGCAGGAAGGCACCGCCGCATTCCTGGCGAAACGACCAGCCGTTTTTCCGGGACGCTAGACTGATGCGCGCGGCCACGCTGGTGGTGCGGAGTTTTCGCAACCTCGCGGATGCCGTGCTCGATATTCCCAGCGAAGGCATCGCCTTGTTGGGGCCCAACGGCCATGGCAAGACGAATTTCCTCGAGGCGCTGGCCTACCCGGTGCTCCTGCGCTCGGTGCGAGGGGCACCCGACCGGGAACTGGCGCAGTTCGGCGGCCCCGGTTTTCACGTGAGCGTGACGCGGGCCGATGGCACCGCGGTGGCCACGACCTGGAACGCACCGACGCGTCGCAAGCGAGTGACCGTGGATGGGGTCGAACAGACGACCATTGCGGGGGCGCTGGGTACCTGGCTCGCGGTCACCTTCCTGCCGACCGACCTTGCGCTGGTCCAGGGCGGCGCGGCGGAGCGGCGGCGGTGGCTGGACCGGATGCTCTCGCTCGCGGACCGGGCCTATCTTGATGCGCTGCTGCGCTACCGTGCGGCATTGGGACAGCGGAACGCCGCGCTGCGAAACGGGCACGGCGACACCGTGGCAGCCTTCGACGGTACGCTCGCCAGCGCAGGCGCGGTGGTGACCGCGAGCCGACTGGCATGGGTGGCCACGGCGGATGATCCCTGGCGCCAGGAACTGGCGGCACTGGGCGAAGTCACCCCGGTGGCCCTGCGGTACCGGGGGGATGAGGCGCTCGCCGACGCGGGGGCATGGCCGGCGCGACTGGCCGCCTCCCGCAGCCGCGACCTGACGCGCGGCCAGACGCATGTCGGTCCGCATCGCGACGACGTGGTCCTCGGGCTCGGCGGACATGCGTTGCGCGATTACGGCTCGACCGGGCAGCAGCGTTCGGCGTCCATCGCCCTGCGGCTGCTGGAACGCGAGACCCTGGCGCGGGTGCGCGGCGTACGACCAGCGCTGCTGGTGGACGATGTCTTCGCCGCGCTGGACAGTGATCGGCAGGCACGACTGGCCGCCCGATTGGCGGCGCTCCCGGGGCAGCGGGTGGTCACCGCACCTCGCGAGGACGAGCTGCCGCGGGCCCTCGACCTGCCGCGCTGGTCGGTGGTGGGAGGCCGGGTCACTCCCACGCTGCCGGTGGCGGCATGACGTCCAGCGGTCGGCGACGGAAGCGCGCGCTGGGCCAGCCGGACGGCGCCAAGCCAACCCCGCTGGCCACGGCGCTCGAGGCGTGGATGGCGCAGAGCGGACTGGCGCGACGACTGCAGATGGCCGAGGTCGTGTCCAGCTGGGCGGAGCTGGTGGGACCGCAGATTGCGGCGGTGACGCGCGCACTCTCGGTCACCCCGGACGGAACGCTGATGGTGCGGGTTGCCTCACACACCTGGGCAACCGAGTTGGGCCTGATGACGCCGCGCATCCTGACGCGCGTCAACGGCTCGCGGACGGAGCGGGTGTGCCATATTCGGTGGTTGGTGGGTCCGCTCGACGGGCCCTGAACGTTTCTTCTCGCGAGGGCGCATGACCAAGCACGAGACGCCGCACAACGGTGCCGATGACTACGGCGCGGACAGCATCACGGTCCTCAAGGGGCTCGAAGCGGTGCGGAAGCGGCCGGCGATGTACATCGGTTCCACCGGCGAGAACGGGTTGCACCACCTGGTGTATGAGGTCGTCGACAACTCGATCGACGAGGCCCTGGCCGGGTTCTGCGACCGCATCGACGTGATCATGCACAAGGATCACTCGGTCACCGTGACCGACAACGGCCGCGGCATTCCGGTCGACCTGCACCCGGTGGAGAAGATCCCGGGCGTCGAGCTGGCGCTGACGGTGCTGCACGCGGGCGGCAAGTTCGACCGCAACAGTTACAAGGTCTCGGGCGGCCTCCACGGCGTCGGTGTCTCGGTGGTCAACGCGCTGTCGGAACGGCTGACGGTGACCGTTGATCGCAGCGGGGCGCGGCACCAGATGTCCTTTGTCCGCGGCAAGACCACCCAGAAGCTCACCGTCATCGGCATGGCGGCGGGCACCGGGACGACGGTGTCGTTCAAACCGGACCCGCAGATCTTCACCGTGCTGGAGTTTTCCTGGTCCACGCTGGTGGACCGGCTCCGGCAGCTGGCGTTCCTCAATGGCGGCCTCACGATCACGCTCACCGACGAGCGCGGCGAGGCGCCGAAGACCGAAGCCTTCTATTACAAGGGCGGTCTGGTCGAGTTCGTCAGCTACCTCAACCGCAACAAGAAGGTCCTCCACCCCAAGCCGATCCACATCACGGCCACCCGCGACGATGTCGATGTCGACATCGCCCTGCAGTACGAAGAGGGGTACAACGAGAACACCTTCACCTTTGTCAACAACATCAACACCCATGAAGGCGGCACGCACCTCACCGGCTTCCGCTCGGCCCTGACGCGCACCATCAATGACGTGGCGAAGAAGTCGAACGCCCTGAAGAAGGCCGACTTCACGCTGAGCGGCGACGACGTGCGCGAAGGCCTCACCTGCATCATGCATGTCAAGGTGCGCGAGCCGCAGTTCGAGGGGCAGACCAAGACCAAGCTCGGCAACGGCGAGGTCGAGGGCATCGTTCGCGCGGTGGTGAACGAGCACCTTGGCTCCTTCCTCGAGGAAAACCCCGGCGTGGGCCGGGCGATCATCGAGAAGGCCGTCAGCTCGGCGCGGGCGCGCGAAGCCGCCCGCAAGGCGCGCGACCTGGTCCGCAAGAAGTCGGGGCTGGAGAACGCCGTCCTCCCGGGCAAGCTGGCCGACTGTTCGCTCGAGGACCCGGCGCTCTGCGAGATCTACCTGGTCGAGGGCGACTCGGCCGGCGGATCGGCGAAGCAGGGGCGTGATCGTTCGTTCCAGGCGATCCTGCCGCTGCGCGGCAAGATCCTCAACGTCGAGCGCGCGCGGATCGACAAGATCCTCGGCAATGAGGAAATCCGCTCGATCATCACCGCGGTCGGTGCCGGCGTGCGCGACGACTTCAAGCTGGAAGACGCCCGCTACCACAAGGTGATCCTGATGACCGACGCCGATGTCGACGGCGCGCACATCCGGACGCTGCTGCTGACCTTCTTCTTCCGGCAGATGCCCGAATTGATCGAGGCCGGGTACATCTACATCGCGCAGCCGCCGCTGTACCGCGTGGCCCGGGGCAAGGAGGAGTACTACGCCTATACCGAGGAGGAGCGCTCGGCGTTCGTCAAGCGCCTCACCGAAGGCGGCAAGGGCAATGTGGGCATCCAGCGCTACAAGGGCCTCGGCGAGATGAACCCCGAGCAGTTGTGGAAGACGACGATGGACCCCGCGACGCGGACGATCCTCCGCGTGACCCTCGAGGATGCCGTCGAGGCCTCGAAGCTCTTCGACGAGCTGATGGGAGATGATGTCGAGCCGCGTCGGCTGTTCATCGAGCAGAACGCGAAGTACGTCAGCGTCCTGGACGTTTAGCAGCTGGTGAT
Source organism: Gemmatimonadota bacterium (assembly GCA_025361465.1). Classification (GTDB taxonomy): domain Bacteria; phylum Gemmatimonadota; class Gemmatimonadetes; order Gemmatimonadales; family GWC2-71-9; genus Palsa-1233. The sequence continues at coordinate 12,687 of JANYAG010000075.1, read as the reverse complement.
TGGTGATGCGTGAACGGTGACTGGAGAGGGAGTTCCTTTCCAGTCACCGTTCACCACCCACTCCTCAAGGCAACGCTACTTCAAGACGCCCGGCATCGGCGAATGCCCGCTGCCCGGTCCCCACTCCTCGTCATCGTCATCAACCGCTTCACTGGCCGGCTTGGCGTCGGGATCATCCCGCACCGCCAGTTCCGCCTCCTCCAGCTCGGTCGCGTTAGTCTCCCCATCGAACTCCTCCATCGGATCGTGCGTTGGGGCCCGACGGCCGACGCCGAGCAACCAGAGCAGCAACAGGGCCAGGATACCGAACGCGATGAAGGTGCCCATTCAGGAATCTCCGTAGCGGGAGGCGCCGGCGCTGGTGACACGCCAAGCGACCAGGGGAAGGATGTCCGGGAGCGTGTCCCCGATGCGAATCGCCGCACGCACCGTGGCTACCACCGCGTCGGCGGCATCACGGCTCCGCGCATGAATGACGGCGAGTCGATCGCCGCGCTGCACCGTGTGCCCGGGCTTGGCCTGCACTTCAAGGCCGACATCGGGAAGCACGGCGTCCGTCACTTCGCGGCGGCCACCACCCAGTTCGATGATCGCGCGCCCGAGGGCGCGTGGCTCGACCTGCGCGACCACGCCCGCGCGCTCGGCCAGCACGTCGACCCGTACCGGTGCGGTCGGCAGCCGATCGGGATGATCAACCACCGCATCGTCCCCGCCCTGCGCGGCGACCATCTGCCGGAACCGGTCAAGAGCCGCCCCGCTGGCGATGACGCCCTCGAGGCGACGGCGTGCGGCCGCGGCATCCGAATCGAGGCCCGCCAGCAGCAGCATTTCAACCCCGAGCGCGAAGGTGACCGCCATCAGGTCGGCCGGGCCTTCGCCACGCAGGCCGGCGATCGACTCGACAACCTCGAGGGCGTTGCCGCAGGCGACGCCCAACGGCCGATCCATCGCCGTGATCAGGGCCACGGTCGGGCAGCCGCGGGCGGTGCCGAGGGCGATCATGGTCCTGGCAAGGTCGAGGGCGCGTTCCGGTTCCGGCAGGAACGCCCCGGACCCGATCTTCACGTCGAGCACCAGGCCGGTGAGCCCTTCGGCCAGCTTCTTTGACATGATGCTGGCGCTGATGAGCGGAATCGATTCGACCGTGGCGGTGACATCGCGCAGCGCGTAGAGCTTGCCGTCAGCAGGCGCGATCTCGGCGGTCTGCCCGATCATCGCCAGACCGATCTCCCGTGCCTGCTGCTCGGTCTGGGCCAGTGAGAGCCCGGTGCGAAAGCCGGGGATCGCCTCGAGCTTGTCGAGCGTGCCACCGGTGTGCCCCAGCCCGCGCCCCGACATCATCGGCACCACCACGCCACAGGCGGCGAGCATCGGGGCGAGCAGCAGGGACGTCTTGTCGCCGACCCCGCCGGTGGAGTGCTTGTCGACGCGAGGCCGTGCCTCGCCCTTGAAGTGAAGGCGATCGCCCGACCCGAGCATGGCATCGGTGAGAGCGGAGAGTTCGTCGGGAGCGAGCCCGCGATAGAACACCGCCATGGCGAGCGCCGCCATCTGGTAATCCGGCACCTGGCCGGCCGTGAATCGGGTGATGAGTTCGCGCCACTCGTCACCAGTCAGGGTACCGCCATCTCGCTTGCGTTCGATCAGGCGCGGGACAACCATTTACCCTCAGGCCGTGTGGCCGGTATTCACGTTGCAAAGGACCTTCGCGTGACCGTGCGTCGTCACATCGCGTTTCTGCTCGGTACCCTCTTCACGGCCACCTCGCCGGCGCCGGGGCAGGACCCCCCGCTGGCGCAAGGCATTGCCGCCATGACCGCGCGGGACCTGCCGCTCGCCCGCCAACGCCTTGAGGCAGTGGCCCGACGCGACCCTGCGTCGTATGAGGCGAACTGGCGGCTGGCCACGGTCCTGACCGACATCGGCAAGCAGATACCAGCGGACGAGAAGAGTCCGGCCAGGGACTCCCTGTATGCCGACGCTGTAACCTATGCACGCCGCGCGGTTGCCGCGAAGGCCGAGGGGCCCGAGGGCCACTTCGCGCTCGCCGTGGCGCTGGGGCGCACCGCCCTTACGCTGGGACCCCGGAAGCAAATCCGGCTCGCGGCTGAGATCCGCAACGAGGCGCTCCAGACGATCCGGCTGGAACCGCGGCATGACGGCGCCTATCACGTGCTCGGACGGTGGAACGCCGAGATCATGCGGCTCCCGGCGGTCCAGAAGTTCCTCGCCAAAACGATTCTCGGCGCCACGATTTTCGATCAGGCATCGTGGGAAGCGGCCGAGCGCTACATGCGGCTCTCCGTGCAGTACAACCCCAGGCGGATCACCCACCGGCTCGACCTCGCGCTGGTCCAGATGGATCGATCCGAATGGGCGGCGGCGCGAGCCCAGATCGACACGCTCCTCACACTCCCCCTCGGGGATCCTGGTGATCCCGCCAACAAGCGGCAGGCCCAGGCGCTTGCCACGAAGATCGCCGAGAAGAAATCCTCGTGACGCCCCGACCCCTCGCCGAGGAAGCGGCCGCACTCCGCGCACAGATCGAGCGGGCCAACGCCGCGTACTACGAACTGGATGCACCGGAGATCAGCGACGCCGAATACGATCGCCTCTTCCGGCAACTGCAGGCGATCGAGTCGGCCCACCCCGAGTTCGCCACGGCGGACTCGCCAACGCGACGGGTTGGCGGCGCGCCGGCGGCCTACCTCCCCAAGGGACGCCACGCCGCTCCGATGCTGTCGCTTGACAACGCGATGACGGACGAGGAACTGCGCACTTGGTACGCGCGCATCACGGGGCTCGATGCCCGCGTGGTGGAGGCGCCGCTCAATGTGGAGCTCAAGATCGACGGGGCCGCACTCTCCCTCAGCTACGCCGACGGCGTGCTGGTGCGCGGCCTGACTCGCGGCGACGGCGTCGAGGGCGAGGACATCACGGGCAACGTCCGCACCATTTCCGACATCCCCCTGCGGCTCACCGGAAGCGGCTGGCCGCGCCGGTTCGAAGTCCGCGGCGAAGCCTACCTCCCCAAACGGGCGCTGGCGCGGCTCAACCGCGAGCGCGAGGCCGCCGGGCTCGAGCTGTTCCAGAACCCGCGCAACACCGCCTCGGGAGCACTGCGCCAGCTCGATCCCGAGGAAGTGCGCCGCCGCCGGCTCCGGTTCTTCGCCTACCAGTTGGTGGTGATGGAGGGCGCCGTCACGGCCACCGCCCATCACCAGGTCCTCGAGCAACTGGAAGCATGGGGCTTCAAGGTCGAACCGCATCGCACGCTGTGTACCGGGATCGACGAAGTGAGTCGGCTGGCGGATGAGTGGGAGGAGAAGATCCGCACGCTCGATTTCGATGCCGACGGGCTGGTAGTGAAGGTCGACCCCATTCGCCTGCAGGAGGAACTCGGCACCGTCGGCACGCGGGCACCCAACTGGGCAGTGGCGCGGAAGTTCCCGCCGGAGGTGGCGCACACCCGACTGCTGGGCATCGAGGTCAACATCGGGCGCACGGGTGCCCTCGCCCCGACGGCAGTGCTCGAGCCGGTCAAGATCGCCGGCGTCACGGTCACCCGGGCTACGCTGCACAACGAAGACATCATCCGCCAGCGTGATGTGCGCATCGGTGACCTGGTGGAGGTGATCCGTTCGGGCGAGGTGATCCCGAAGGTTCTCGGCCCCGTGAAGGAGAAGCGCACCGGGCAGGAGGTCGAGTGGGTGCCACCGACCCGCTGCCCGTACTGTCACACTACGCTGGTGCGCCCGGAGGGAGAGGTCAATCGCTACTGCCCCAACGCCGCCTGTCCCGGACGCAATTACGAGTCGCTGGTGCACTTCGCATCGCGCAGCGCCCTGGACATCGAAGGACTGGGACCCGAGCGGATCGGGCAGTTGCTCGAGGCGGAGCTGATCCGGAACGCTGCCGATCTCTACGACCTCACCGCCGAGCAGCTCGTCGCCCTCGAGGGATTCGCCGAGCAATCTGCCACGGCCCTGGTCGAGGCACTCGCGCAATCGAAGCACCGCCCGCTGCGTTCGCTGCTCGTGGCGCTGGGCATCCGGCATGTCGGCACCGCCGCTGCCAAGACCATGGCGCGGCACTTCCGCGGCATGGCCCGGCTTCGCGCCGCCAATGAAGAACAGCTGCTCACGCTCAACGGGATCGGCCCGACCATCGCCGCCTCGGTCGTGTCATTCTGCGCCGATGATCGCCGCCGCGAATTGCTGGATGCCCTCGCCGCGCACGGCGTGGCGCAGTCGGAGGATGGTGAAGGACCGGTTGACGGAGGTGCGTTCGCGGGGCGTATCGTCGTGCTGACCGGGACTCTCCCGACCCTGTCCCGCCCGGAGGCCACGGCGCGGATTGAGCGGGCCGGTGGCACCGTCACGTCGAGCGTCTCGAAGAAGACCAGCGTGGTGGTCGCGGGAGACGAGGCCGGGAGCAAGCTCGACAAGGCTCGGCAGCTGGGTGTGGAAGTGATCGATGAAGCCGAACTCTTGCGGCGCCTCGAATCCGGTGCGTAGCTTCGCCCCACACATGCCTGACTTCCTGATCGCCCCGACCTCGCTCCATCGCCTCCGTCACCGCCTCGCGGCCGCCGGGACCGGCGCCGCCGCCACTATCCTCCAGGATGCGGGCTTCGCCACCGGTGAGGCACTCGCGAACGCCTGGCGCAATCGGATCGCCGAGCGCACCGGGCTTGACGACGCCGGACGCCTCGATGCGCGCTGGTTCGGGCCGTTGCTGGACGAGTTCTGCGTGGCGCTTGGCTGGGGTTCAATCTCGCTGACACCAGTGGGCGAGCGGGCGATCCTGCTCGAAGCCGGCGACTGGGCCGAGGCCGAGCCGGACACGACCGAGAGCACCACCTGTCACTTCACCTGCGGCTGCTTCGCGGCGTTTCTCACCGCCCAGGCGGGAGGAGTGATCGCCGTGCTCGAGGTCGAATGCCGCTCGCGCCATGACTCAGCGTGCCGCTTCCTGGCGGGCAGTCCCGAAACCCTCGCCACGGTTTCCGACCTGCTCGCCGCTGGCCGGCCGTGGCGGGAGGCGTTCACGGCCGGAGAGTTGCCAGCATAACGCCTTGGCGCCGCGGCCGCAGTCGCGCAGACACCCGCCCCAGACCACCCCACAACGGACCTACTGCGACACGCGATACACCGTCCGCGCCGTGCCATCGTTGTACGTCGCCGTCGTGGCAGCACTTCCGAGGGTGAAGGTCATCCCGCTGGCGGTCGCCGCGGCCGTACCACTCAACCCGGCGCAGCCGTCGGTGTCGTAGAGCAAGTTGGAGACCTTGAGGATCTTGGTTGCGGCGTCATAGGTGTACGAGCCGAACTCGACCCCGGGGCCGCCGCAGGACGGCGTCGCGGTGCTGCCCGTCGGATCCAGCACGGCGAACTTCCCGTTCCTGAAGAAGGCCAGCGTCAGCACCTGTACGTTCGTCGCCGAGCCGAGTGCCCAGGCGCCGACAATGCCGGCAGGATCGTTCTCCATCTTGGGCGTCGTGCTCTCGACGGCACCGGCGCAGTCAATGGCTTTCACGGAATCGCCGACGATCCGCAAGCGCTCGCAGGATCGAAGGTTGGAGAATCCCCAGTCCCCGTTGGTGTCGATCGTGAGCGTCGGCGTCCCCCAGACCCACCCGAAGTTGTCGAATCCGGCGGAGAAGACTTGCCCGGCCTCGACTCCGGCGTGCGCGCCCGGTTCAGCCGGCCCCGCCTGCCCGGTGATGTACCGGCCGGTGGTGTCGGAACGGCCCAGGGCAAAGGTGGCACCGTCCGAGCCCCCCCACAGTCTGGTCGCGAAGAGCTGCAGGAATTGGCGAAGAAAGTTGGCACTCGCCTGAGCAGGGCTGATGATGCCGGTGGTGATCCCACCCAGTTGCTGGGCCTTCACCAACCACGTGTTTGCGCTTGAGGCAAAGGTGGCGGGAGGCATGCTCCAGAACGTGGGACCGGTGAAGGGATTGGCAGGATCTCTGAAGGCATCCGCCGCGGCGGCCGGTATCACGATGCCATTGTAGGGATTGCCATCCTGGTCGAGTGACTGCAGCAGGATAAGGATGTCCTGCAACTGGGTCTGATTCGCCGCCGCTGCTGATGGCGTGAAGATACCGGTCGCGAGGCTGAGATTCCCAATGTTCAGGTTTCCAATCTTGAAGACCACGAATTCGCCAGGGCCATAGGTGAACTCACCATTCGGGCCGGTAATGCGACTGAAGTCCTGAGGAAAATTGGCCGGGTTCGTCGTCGTCCCGTAGTGGAGACCCTGTACCGGATCGTCGATCATCCGGCCGGTGTAGACCGTCGGCGGGGGAGGGGGGGGCGGCGTGATAGCGCCGGTGGGGCTACCGCCACCGCAGGCGGCCAGGGCCAGCAGGGCGAGGCCGCCAATAGAGAATCGGGGATGAGTGGGCTCAACCATGGGATGCCTCGGAAATGTCGGGAACGGGGGCCACGTTGCCCCCTCAGGGACTGATCGGTAGCATCTCCGGATCTGCTACCAAATCAGTCCATTATGCATCCTTGCCCGTTAGGGTCCCGTTAGATGGCCGCTGTAGCGCCCCGGGAAGCCCAGTCTCCGCCAGCCCGCTCCTCCCATTACTGCGACACCCGATGACCCGTCCGCGCCGTTCCATCGTTGAACGTCGCCGCGGCCATGGCCAACAGGGCGAAGCCGCGAACAGTGAATCGGGGATGGGTGGGCGCTACCATGGGATGCCTCCGGAAGTGGCGGGGAGGGGCTGCGTTGCCCCCCCACGAACGGATCGGTAGTTTCCGCAGATCCGCTACCCAATGACTCCGTATTGATTGCGCCTCCTCGCCTGTTAGGATCCCGTTAGATGGCCGTTGCGTCTCTCCCGCCGTCCGATCATCCGCTCGCATTGACGCTCCGGACCCTCGGCGACAGCGGGCTCTATGCCGCGGGGAGCCTCCAGGCGGTGCTCGGCCCGGGGAAGCCGTTTGCCCTTCTGGTCTACCTCGCCCTGACCCCCGGTCGCCGAGCTTCCCGGGAGTTCCTTCTCGACCTCCTTTGGGCCGATCTCGATCCCGAACGAGCCCGCCGTGCCCTGCGGCAGATGCTCTTCTACCTCAGGCGGCTTCTCGGGGAAGAGGTCCTCGTCGGCACGGAGGAACTCACCCTCAGCCACGCGATCGACGTCGACCGAAATCGCTTCCTGGCCAAGCTCGAGGGCGGGGAGACGGATGCTGCCGTCGAGCTCTACGTCGGGCACTTCCTCCCCCAGTTTGGAGTGCCCGGTGGAGCGGCCTTCGAGCACTGGGCTGATCTCGAACGCGAACGGCTGCAGACGGCCTTCCTGAGGAGCGCGGACTTGCTGGTGCGCCGCCAGCTCAATGAGTCGCGATTCAAGGAGGGGCAACGTCTGGCCCGGCGGGTGCGCGACCTGGTTCCCGACAACGAGGGGGCATGGCGACTGGTGCTCGAAGCGGTGATCGCGGGGCGCGACTTCGTCGCGGCCGCGGTCGAAGCCGAGGCGCTCGAACGCTGGGCGGAAGCGGGGGGGATCACGCTCGAGGCGTCGACGCGGGCGTTGGTGGCACGAGCGCGCGGCCTCTCGCCCAGGGCTGAGGATGATCCGACGGTCGGCCTGATGGCCGAGCTCACGGGTCGCGAGCGGGAGTTCTCCGCAATCACTTCGGCCTGGGAGGCCGCCCGCACTGGCCGCGCGAAACACCTGCACCTGAGCGCCCCCGCCGGCTTCGGCAAGTCACGACTGCTGCGCGACGCGTGCATTCGCTTGGCCGCCGTGGGCGCCCGGGTGATCCAGGTTCGCGGGACGCCGGGAGATCGCGAGGTGCCATACGCCTTCGCCGCCGACGTCGCGTCGGCGATTGCCGCACTGCCCGGTTCAGCCGGCATGGCACCGGCATCGGCGTCAACGCTCGTCGCGCTCAACCCTGCCCTGTCGAGCCAGTTCACATCCGCGGCAGATTCGGCTCAGGGTGAAGAAGCGCTGCGCCGACGCATCATCGCGCTGGTGGATCTGGTGCAGTCCGTCGCGGATGAGCAGCCATTCGTGCTGGCCATTGACGATCTCCACTGGATCGATCGACCATCCTACCGCGTACTCGAAGGATTGTTCAGCCGACTCGAGGGCACGCACGTGCTCTGCATCACCGCCGCCCGGCCCGAGCGCCAGCCGGTGGACGAGGGGTGCGCGGTCCTGCCGCTCCCCGCGCTGACCCGCGAGCAGCTCTCGAGCCTGGTGTCGGCACTCGGCACGCTGCCACCACACGAATCATGGAGTGCCGGCTTCATCACGGGCCTGCATCAAGCAACCGGCGGTTCGCCACTGCTGGTGCTCGAGACGCTGCGACTCGCACTTGACCAGGGAACACTCTCCCTTGAGCGGAACGAGTGGCATTGCCTTGACGACGAGCGTCTTCGCTCGATCCTCCAGGCGGGTGAGGCACTCCGTGAACGAGTGCGGACACTACCCTCGGCCCAATCGTGGTTGCTGGCCCTGCTCTCGACGGCAGGCACTCCGCTCTTGATAGACCCTCTTGCCCACGCGGCCGGCCAGGCACCGGAGGCGTTCGCCGACAGCTTACGGCCGCTGGAGCATCAGGGATTGGTGGCCAACACGGGCATCGGCTGGTGTGCGGCGCACGACGAAATCGCGGCGGCGTCCCGCACGGCGCTGACCGCGGAACAACGCCTCATCGCGGATCGGACGATCGGCGAGTACTACGGTCGGGCCACCGGCACAGATGCGGACGACCTGCTCCGTGCGGCACGCCACTTCGTGTCTTCCGGCGATGGCCACAAGGTCCAGCAAGTGCACCGGCGGTATGCCGTGACAGCACGCCGGCGAGGCGATCGCCGCAGCTTCGGCGAAATCGCCGCCGAGTTGATCGGCGAGGAGTCGGCGTCGGCGAGGGTGGGCGCGCTGGTCCGGAGTCTTCCCCTCGCCTGGCGGTTCGGCCTTTGGTCCATGGCACGGCAGACCGTCGCGGCGGGCGTCCTGCTGGCCCTGCCGTTGCTGCTGTTGGTCGCGCGCGTCGTGCGGCACAATGACGAAGCCGCCCTGCAGCGCCTGGTGTATGTGGATTCCACCGGCACCACCAGCGGAGTGCTCCTGCGCCCAGGGGAGTGGAATGGGACCAGTACGCCCCTCACGCCGTCGGCGGTGCCGAGCACCATGGGCGATGCTGCTCGCACCTACACCGGGCTTTCCCCTGCCATCTCGCCGGACGGCCGGTCGGTGGCATGGATCAAGGACTCGGGAGACAGCACCACCCTCGACATCTGGATCCGCACTCCGGCCGGGACTCGCCGGCTCACGTCGCAGGCTCGTGATGATCTGGTGCAGGGCTGGCTTCCCGACGGCTCGGCGCTCATTGGCCAAACGAATCGCTGGTCACCGATGGGCGATGCCGACTATGACATTGCCGTCTTCGACACCGCCACTGGGGCGGCGCGACAGATCACCCATGGCCCGGCGCAGGACAACAGCCCCTTTGTTTCCCCTGATGGGACACGGGTGGCGTTTATCCGGGCCTCGATGATTGATCCGCAGCAGCTCTGCGTCACCACGATCGACGGGCAGCACGAACCCGAATGTCGCCTCATCGGCGGGCAACCGATCGCATGGCTGCTCGGGTGGACCGGCCTTGACGAACTGGCGCTCACCACGGAAGAATCAGGAGCCCAACCGCTGGTCAGGTACGACTGGCTCCGCGACAATCGCACCACCATCCTCGCCCCGTATGTGCTCCAGCCGCGCCTGAGTCCCGACCGACGCTGGGTCGCCGTGTCGGCACGTCTTGATGGCATGGTCGGTCTTCGCGACATGGTGCTGCCGATCGATGCCCCAGGCAAGGCACGACCGGTCGCCGGACCAGGCCAGCTCCGCGACGGATTGCGCTGGTGGGAGGGGAAACCGGATCGGTCGTGGCTGATCGACCACCTGGAGTTCCGCGACTCGGTGACCACGGTCCTGCCTGGCATCGGGACGCAGCTGTCGGTGAAAGCGCTGACCGCCACAGGCACCGAGATTCCGATTCGCGCGCCGGTGGAATGGAGCTCGGGTGATACCTCGATTGCGACCGTCGACTCCACAGGCGAAATCCGGGTCCGCACGCCGGGTGAGGTGCAGGTTAGCGCCACGCTCGCCGGTTGGCGTAAGGCAATCAAGCATATCAAGGTTGTTGGCAAGGCGCCCATCACCGTACTGGATGAACGGTGGGATGCCGACTGGCTCCGCCGGTGGCTGCCATGGGGCGATCCGACTCCGCTCGTGACGGCCGGCCCCCAGGGAATCCGCGGCTTGTGGAGTCGAGGGGATGGCGTCTACCCCAGCATGGCGATCCTTCGTGATGCACTCTCGGCGCGGGATGGCCTCGGGCTGGAGGTACGCATCAGTACCCCGCTGACCGCCGCGCAGCACCAGCGCATGAAGGTCATGTTCCTGGCGGGCCTCGATCCGCCGACCTTCGAGCGGGCCGACCACCAGAAGGCTCCGCCGACGGTAGGCACGACCGTGTCGATGTGCGGCATTGTCTTCCCGCTGGAAGGGCGATGGGGGTCGACCAGAACTGCGCTGTACGGCAGCATCACGGAGGCGCTCGACCTCGGCAAGGAAGCCCTCGCGATGCGGACCGGTGCCTGGTGGACACTGCGGGTGCAGATCCTTCCTGATGGTCGCTGCGGCATCGCCATCAACGGCCGGGTGCTCTGGCTGTCAAGGGAGCCGGTGCCCCTCGACGGAGCCTATCGGCTCTGGCTCGGCGACGAGTCGGCTGGCGTGAAGCTGATCCACGGTCCGCTGCAAGTCTGGAAGGGCGTCCGGACGGACATCAGGTGGACTGATCTCGCCAGATAGGCTCACGACCGGCCATATTGAATCTCCTTGCCGCCGACGAACACCCCCATCGTCGGGTTGGTCCTTCTCTCCTCGGAATAGTGCATGACCAAGCCAACGATCTTCCTCCTCCTGGCCCTCGGGACCTTGGTTGCGGCGTTGCCCGCCCAGGAGGCCGCCCGGCACGCCCGGCATGCTGCGAACGTCACCATCACCCGCGATGACTGGGGCATCGCCCACATTCATGGCAAGACCGACGCCGACGCCGTGTTCGGGATGATCTACGCCCAGGCTGAGGATGACTTCAATCGCATCGAGACCAACTATCTCACCGCGCTGGGACGCACGGCAGAAGCAGAAGGGGAATCAGCGATCTGGCAGGATCTCCGGATGAAGCTATTCATCGATCCGGACTCCCTGAAGCGGATGTATGGCGAGAGCCCGACGTGGTTGCGTGGACTGATGGAGGCGTGGGCCGATGGGCTCAATTTCTATCTCGCGAAGCATCCGGCGGTCCGGCCAAAGGTGATCACCCGGTTCGAGCCGTGGATGGCGCTGAGCTTCACAGAGGGCAGCATCGGCGGCGACATTGAGCGCATCAATGTGGGGCAGCTCGCGTCGTTCTATGGCGGCGTCACGCCGGCCGGGCGGCGCCGCGGCGGGGGGGAGAAACCGGCACCAGTCGAAGATGGGTTGCTGCGTGAACCCACCGGCTCAAACGGCATCGCCATTGCCCCGGCGAACACGACCAATCATCGCGCCCTGCTCTACATCAATCCGCACACCTCGTTCTTCTTCCGCTCCGAACTGCAGATGAGGAGTGACGAGGGGCTCAACGCCTACGGCGCGGTCACCTGGGGCCAGTTCTTCATCTACCAGGGGTTTAATGCCACGGCCGGGTGGATGCACACCTCGAGCGGCGTCGACAACGTCGACGAGTTCCTCGAAACGGTCTCGCAGCGCGACGACCGCTGGTACTTCCGTCACGGGGCGGCCGAGCTGCCGGTGAGCTCCCGGAACATCACGGTGTCCTACCGGACGCCCGGCGGGATGGCGCAGAAGACGTTCACCGCGTTCTTCACCCAGCATGGCCCCGTCGTCCGCAAGGTCGGAGACCGATGGATCACCACCTCCCTGATGAACAGCCCGGTGAAGGCGCTGATCCAGTCCTACAGCCGCACCAAGGCGCGGGACTATGACGCATTCGTGAAGATCATGGAGCTGCACACCAATTCGTCGAACAACACCCTCTTCGCCGACGCCAAGGGCAATGTGGCGTACCTGCACTCCAACTACATCCCGAAGCGCGACACGGCGTTCGATTGGACGCGCCCCGTCGACGGCAGCAACCCCGCCACGGATTATCACGGATTGCTGTCCTTTGCCGAGACGCCAAACGTCCTGAATCCCTCCAGCGGCTTCGTCTACAATTCGAACAATTGGCCATGGTCCGCCGCCGGCCCCGACAGCCCGAAGCGGGAAAGGTTCCCGCAGTATGTGGAGACCGGAACCTCGGAGTCCCCACGCGGCGCTCACGCGCTCAAGGTGCTCCCCGGCCGAACCGATTTCTCGCTGTCAGCACTCACGGCGGCAGGATTCGACAGCTACATGCCATGGTTCGAGAAACCGATTCCCGCGTTGCTCAAGGCGTGGGACGGCCTCGCCAAGGATGATACGCTCAAGCGCCGCCTCGCCGATCAGATCGACGAGCTGCGACCGTGGGACTTCCGCTGGGGTGTGAACTCGATTGCGACGTCGCTCGCCATCTATTGGGGCACCGAAGTGGAGCGGCGGCTGGGCGCGGCAGCCCGCCAGGCCGGGATGAGCACCGAAGACTACCTGGCGAGCCCGCCGGGGCGCCACGC